>JANWJI010000141.1 GCA_025449515.1 Nitrososphaeraceae archaeon
AAAATTTATAGAACATCCAAAATAAATAATGTGTACTTGCATTAATAGAATACTAAATAATGAATATACAAGACCTACTGTCGTTGGAATAATAAAATGAAAGAAAGTAATATTCACTCGTATAACGAATGATCGATAGGGATCCGATCATCTGTTATCGATCTGATAGTTTAGTATTCGTTCACATAAATTGTAGAAGGTATTACGGAACAGGGGCTATATCTATCTTGCTTTTCAGGACTACTCTCTTTTTACAAGTACATAGTGTGGTATATTTGCAATAGTCGCTGGATACGAAGAGTAAAATTCCCAGCCTGACGCAAATAGGGTTCTTGCTTCATCTATATTTGTTATAGTAACGATATCGATCACGCTTCTTCGTTTAAAAATTGGTTTATTGCTGTTACTCATTTGGATCTGTGCCTGTTGTGGCGAGGAGGTTTGCAGGAATTTGTGTGTATGTTCCATGCCATTTTCATCGATTAGTTTCCATCTTGATTTTCCGGTCTCCGGATCTTCACCCACCTTATCGAACCCAATTAGTTGATTCGGATATCCGGCTGCCTTGCATCTGTTACATTCTTGCATCTGTTACATTCTTGCATCTTTTTTGGCGGTTTTGATGCTTCCGCAGATATTGTTGTTGACAATGGCCTTGATCTGCAAGATTTGCTAATAATTTATGTGACACCTATAAGAGAGGGAGGCGCTACTCGCAGATTATATGTTGATTGGAATATTATTGGTAGCATTCTTCGTTAAGATTTACAATTTACATAAAGGGTTTTTCGATACGAAAGAAAATCATATCTACATCCTCGTGAGATAGCACACTCCCATTGGACTAGCATGTTCCACACCCCGACAGAGCTAGCACACTCCAACAGGTTTTTAGATAGCTTACCGCAAGCCTAATGCTGCAAGGCTCTATCTAAAGTGGGCTTACATTATGATAGAGGGCTTTTCTCGTGCTGCGACAATCACACCTAGGATGAGTCCGTTATCAAATTTTGATTGTATAGTTCCCTTCAAAAAAAGAATTTTTTCAATGTGTATGTTGACTTCGGGGAGAACGTCCACCCAGCTTTTCTACTCTTTCCCACCAGGAGTGGAACATATCTAGATCAGCGATATTATCTTTACAGGTGTGGTCGGGCCACATACTTCCATCATTTAAACAACTCATTTACCCTTCATTCATCTAGAAGAGTTGAGGGCCATGTACGATCTTGCATATGTAGACTATTATGGACTCACAAAGCATTCAGGCTATAACTATCGGCGCGAAAATGGTCCAGAAAAGCCAGATATTTAGTAACTGAACCTTATCTGATGCTATTAAAAGTTTCATCAACTAGAATGGCAATGGTCCAGAAATAATAAGCAAAAGTTGCAAGTTTTAGAAGAATCATATCAGTCATAAAGATAATGTGACGAAGTAAAATACGATGCAATAAAATTATCAGACGACCTAGTGTCTTTATGCGTTAAATTCAAAAGGTTTAGAGAGGAAATCGTTTGGCGGCACTCACTCACTAAATTGCTGCTTGGGATAAGAAATAATACAAGGACGACCGATGAGAAAATACTAGAGGATCTAATTCGAATGGGATTTGAAAATGAATATACTCTCAAAAACTACCTGAAATCAAAAGATGAGAGGATATTTCATGAAAACTATGAGAAAGCATTAAAAGATATCAAATCTCGTTTCGGTAAAAAATACTCAATGATCATTAACGGTAAGCATTATAATTCTTCAGAGACATTTATTGACACTTCGCCAATAGACAAAAGAATAAGATTGGGCTATTTCCCGTTGGCAACTTCAAAACATGTGAGGACGGCCATCAAAGCAGCCAAGACAGCATTTGAGAGATGGGGGAAAGCTAATTATGAATCTCGTATTAACATCTGCTACACTGCAGCAGATATAATATCCAAGCGTAAATTTGAATTAGCAGCATGGATTTCTTATGAAAATGGTAAAAACAGGTATGAGGCCATTGCTGACGTAGATGAAGCAATTGATTTCATCAGATATTATTCTAAAGAGATGGAAAGAAATAATGGCTTCGTAGTCCAAACTAAGAATGCAGATTCAAACGAAAGAAGCAAGAGTTTGATGAAGCCGTATGGTGTTTGGGCTGTAATCAGTCCATTCAATTTTCCTTTTGCCATCTTAACGGGAATGAGTATAGCAGTAATTGTTACTGGCAACACGGTAGTTCTAAAACCTGCAAGTGATACTCCTATTATTGGAAGTCTATTTGTAGAAATTTTGAAAAAAGCAGGCTTACCTGATGGAGTACTAAACCTTGTGACAGGTTCTGGAGGAAAGATCGGAAAAGCAATTGTTGCAAGTCGCGATGTTGCGGGTATCGTGTTTACAGGTTCCAAAATGGTGGGACACAAAATTATGGAAGATTCCAGTAGTGTTATACCAAGGCCAGTTATCGCAGAACTTGGGGGTAAGAATCCAGTAATAGTTACCGAAAATGCAGATATTAATAAGGCTGCAGAAGGGATCATAAAAGCTGCATTTAGCTATTCTGGCCAGAAATGCAGCGCGTGCTCTAGAGTTTATGTACAGAAAAACATAAAGAAATTATTGATGCAAAAAGTAGTCGAGAAGACAAGGAATTTCTCTATTGGGAATCCCCTAGACCAAGATGTATTCATGGGTCCATTAATTAATCTGAATGCGTATACGAATTATCAGAAATTCGCAAAAATCGCCTTCAGAGATGGTAGGGTAATATTCGGCGGAACTGTGAAACGACAAGGTAATTTGAAGCATGGATATTATGTCGAACCAACCATTGTTGAGGAGCTGCCCAAAAGCCATATGTTATTTAAAGAAGAGCTATTTGTACCGATCCTATGTATAGCAGCATACAAAGATCTTGATGAAGCGTTAAAATTATGCAACGAGTCAGAATACGGACTGACGTCAGGCATTTATAGCACGAAAAAGGAAGAGATCGATAGGTTTCTTGATAACTCGAAATCCGGGGTAGTGTACGTTAATAGGGCTGCGAGTGCTACAACTGGCGCTATGGTGGCTTCTCAACCATTTGGTGGTTGGAAAGATTCTGGTACGACGGGCAAAGGAGCAGGAGGACCATATTATTTAACTCAATTTCTAAGGGAGCAGAGCCAGACTGTTGTTACCTAATCAAAGGCTCTTTTTTTAGAAAGACTAGTGCGATACTACTTTGTTAAACACATGCTACCGTAATAGTAAGGTAACATCATCTTAATCTCAATTCAGTCAAAGATTGTATTGCCTGACTACGTTTTTGCCTCATACTCTAACAATGCAAGGGTTAAAAAGAGCGTTTTAACAATCCTTATAACAGTAGCTGCATTTGGCATCTCATGGCTGAAGAATAGATCTTGCTAGTAATAAGATATTTCTCTTTCTCTCTCTAATTCTTCGTATAGAGTATGGAAGCCATTGATTACCATATGGTATATATTCAGACGTCTTAAACTTTCTTTTTACAAGTATTTCCTTCAACTCATTGTGAATACCCATAAGTAGCTGAAATTCGAATTTCCTTCTATCGGTTCCAAACTTTTCTGATAACGCGATTGCATTGTCGATGAGTCTAGGATCATGTGTTGCGATGGCAAAGATATTATTTCTATTCTTATCCTCAAATAACATTTTTGTCAATTTGGAGAAGTTTGAGTTGATCTCACTCATTGACTGAAAGGCGTTCTCTTCACGTTGTCTATATGCACCTTTCACTATTCTAACATTTGCTCCTTCTTCTAACAAATGCAACAAGTCACTTGCGCTCCTCCTAAGATAGGATTGAAGAGCTACTCCTATCGATGAATTCTCCTTAAAAAGATCAAGGTAGATCGAAATCGTATTTTGGACATATTCAAAGGATTCGATGTCTATCCACATAAATTTGCCTAGGCTTCTAGCTTTTTTAGAGATTTGCCTAAGATTATGTGAACATTCTTCATAACCTCTCTTTAATCCGACTTGAGTTGGTTTCACTGATACACTTCCGTCGATTCCATTCTTATTGATGAAATCTAATATCAAAGAATATTCTTTTACTGTCAGTTCAATACTATTATTATCAGTATTATCTTCGCCGAGGAAATTCAAAATTGCAGAGATTCCTCTCTTATTGGAATTTCTGGCTGCTGATAATGCATCTTTACAAGTTGTACCTGAGACCCACTTTCTGGCTACCCGAAACAACAATCTTTCAAGTAACGTACCGTTGTGTAGTGCCGGTGGTGAGGCATGGTTTTGTGACCTAGATATTTCAGAATACCAATTTTCAGTTACAATAATATACTTACGTTGATTCCTCTATTAAATTTTCATCATCGAACGGTTTGTTTTCAACTGACTATACTGCCTAACATACTTCCATGTAGCTACAAAAGCGTTTAAACAAATAGTAAATGGGTTGGTTGATCTGACGAATTTAGTGTCAATGGATATATCGGGCCTAATCCCAATGAAAAACGCATCATGTTGATTATTGATTAGGTTATCGTATTCAACTGGAGTAGTTGAAGATATGAATGAGCTGAGAAATCATGCCTTGGTCAGGTACAAATATCACGGATTCACTCTATATTTGAGTTCTTTTACAGCATCAATGAGATCTCTACTATTGCAAGATCTCTTTGGTAATTTCGACTATATCTAATCTAATTCCTCTTAAAAGTCAAGAATCGAATTCATTGGAGCTAAATGTCTGTAGATAAGACTGGTTGAAATATAGTCAATTTCTATCTCTATTCGATTATTGATTTTGTAGTAACTTCTGTAACAACGCTCAGTACATTGTTATGGTCAAGTACTACCCATGTAACTCTATCTTTGTAAATACAGTTGATATAGTAAATTATGGGTTCAAAGTTACTATGCATTATTATCTAGAGATCAATTTGGTAAATGTACTTAGAACCCATCCCAAAAATAGATAGACATATAGCTTTAGGCTGTCCTGCTCATAAGTGTGGCCTACGATAGAGTCAAGTATCTTCCAACTGTCAAGAGAGTCTCTGATGAATTATGGGATGAG
>JANWJI010000142.1 GCA_025449515.1 Nitrososphaeraceae archaeon
AATGTATTTAAAGAAAGTACAAAGATTTCGTTCACAGCAGCTTCTGAGACTGCACAAAAGCAGATACCTAATGGCACAATATTAGGCGGTCATTTAGGAGTAACACAAGGATACTTGACATACACATATTTTGTAGTAGATCCTAACAAACAACCTGCATACAGAGTAATCATAGATGCAGGGAACGGTAAAGTACTATATACATCACAGGGTCTTCCAATAGGTTCTTTTAATCACCGACAAGAATCACTTATGCTTGGGCCAGGAGGAGGGTTTGGAACATTTGGACATTGGAACGGAGTGCATGGACCATCTGGAGGAGAAGCGAGATCATTTAGTCACTTTGGATCCTTTAAACCATAGAGGGACGTACAGGAAAAAATAATACATGCAGAAAATCTATTCAGAATTGATGAGCAGAAGTATGTTCAGCATTAACTTAAATGTGTACTCAGGACTTGAATAGGAGCGTTGTCGCAAATGTCGACACCTAACCATACTCCTGACTAGCTCTGAACGCTGTCAATAGTAATACTAAGAATGCAGCATCATCAAAAGAGAGATTACAGTAGACTTCAGAAGTATATCAAAATATTTTGTCCCATTTATGAGTTCGAGACAAATCCGCATCTTCTTCTATATTACATGACATAATAACTGTACAGAATACGTCTATCTCAGTACCAGCTCCAAATGCTCGGACAAATAATCAGTCCGTCCCACATCAGATAGTAGTTGCTCTTCCAATAAGAGATGATGGAAAGATTTGGGTAGGTACTGCGACTTTTACAGCTAGTAAACCTATCGAAGTAGAGGTAGAGCATAAATATGATCCCAAAGTCATTCCAGATATCAGACACGGGGCACCTCTCAATGCCAGATGGATCGATAATACTACTAGGATTGCTCTGTCTCCAATGACAATATTTTCGAATACTCCAGTAACAATACTAATACTTCTATAAGTACCGGATCTTTTACATTTGCAGGTAGCGCTCTTGTTTTTCATAAAACTGACGGCCAACCATTCACTGTAACATATACATTAGATGCAACGGCAAAACCATTAACACCGAAGTAAGAGACTGAATCCATTTAACTAACAATTGTATTGCAATCAATATTTACTTCGGGCTGCTATCTTGAAACATTGTATTTAATATATAGATAAATCTCTCACTAAAGTAACATTAATGATCTTATGTTACATATCGTTCCTAATGTGTCAAATATAACACCATATTACTACCCCTTCTGAAATTTAAATGGAACTGGTACAATATCATAGGTAATTCCATACTGTTTCTTTAGTGTAAATTAGTAAATCTACCATATGTTCAATTGGTTCTAAACTTGATTTTTGTAAAGGGTAAAATTCTAACTTCTCTAGAGCATACCCTAAATAACTCTGTTATAGATGACAAAATGAATGTGAAGTCAAATTTGTGGCTGTACGTAAAGAGCAGATGTCCACTTAGTACCAGATCAAAGCTCTAATCATCGAATGGTAATTTCTGCAATTTTGCATTTAGGTAACGTTTTCTTTTTTTTACAATACTATAATCTGATATAAATTGGTCTAGTGCCAATTTTCTATACTCTCTCAATTGTTCTATAGATAAATAAAAGTTCCAATTATAAAGATAGGGAGAAAGTAATACCAGGTTTACAACAAATTCGATGTCTTCCTCGCCTTTTTTTTGCAATATGGAAGAATCCAGATCAAATAAAGGATCACAGCCAACCCAACCGTGTTAATTCCATAATTGTTGTTAGATTCCGCAACGAAGGAAGAGGTACCTGAAGGACAATCTAATATTGTATTGTATTGTATGTTTTCAGATGATCAATATCATCTATGCCGAACATCATAAGATATTCTGACAGAGTTCTACCATAAAATGCAACTTTGTCTAATAGAGGTCGCTCAGGGATCTTTAAATTGTTATTGTTATTGTTAATTTTTTTGATCATTCTTAGCCATATCAGTAGTATGCATAATATGTCTTAATAATTTAAACCGTAACAGATAGAGTAAATATCATTATAAAATGAACCTTCAACGAGAGCAGACATGGATGACGATAAGCTAATTCTGCACCCGATCTTACCCCTACTCAGATTGGTACTATTACTAATATTATAGTAAATAATTCATAAGCTTGGCTTAAAATAATTAGATCAATCCGTTGATCGTAATTATCAATTGAAGTATTTAGGGACTTGCGTTTACGATAATAAATAAATTGTAAATGAAAACTGATTTGTAATGTTTAGTTATGATTGCCCACAACAAATAATAACATATTCTAGAATGGAGTAAAATAATAAAATGATAGTTGGAATACTTATCTTTGATCAAGTTGAAGTCTTAGACGTTACAGGACCGTTTGAAGTATTTTCTGTAACGCGTTTGAACGAAAATCGCCGACGTGAAGAATCATCGCCTTTTGAAGTACTCCTAGTTTCAGAAAATACAGATCAGGTCACTGCAGTCGGTGGACTTAAATTTACACCTGATACGACGATCCACAACTGCCCAAATCTAGATTTGTTAATTGTTCCTGGCGGTTGGGGCACGCGCAAGGAAATAAGTAATAATATGATACTTGGATGGATTGCAGATCGAGCAGCTAAGGCTAGGTTGACGGCGTCAGTATGCACTGGTTCTAGTCTTCTTGGAAGGGCTGGTTTATTAAACGGACGAGAAGCGACTACTCATTGGCAGGCCTTTGATTTTCTTCGCGAGTCAGCTCCGCAGTCAGAACACGTGAAGATGTCCGACTCACAACTGCCGAACCAATCTTTACTTCCGCCGGTTTCTTCTGGCATAGACTTAGCGCTAAGGATCGTCAGCTATTTTCTAGGGATTGAGGTTAGGAAGGCAACAGCTAAAAACATGGAATATCCTTACCCAGAAAGTGATCAGCGAATAATTACTAGATAAACCCAGAGGAAAGCTACTACGCAAGATAGGAGAGACATAGCGCTGTCCAAATCCTGCTGTATTCCGAGAAAAGGTACCATGTTTGTGTATTAAATTACATGAAATTAAAGATAGCTTATTAGTTTATGACCCTTTTATGGGAATAGGGACTATTACATTGGCCTGCCTCTAGTTGGGAATAGACTACCTGTGGACAGAAATAGATGAGCAATATGTTAGGATTGTTATGGAAAAAATAGCCAAAAAACTTTACGTCATGTCATCACATATTTGGAGACTTAATTTAAATATGTCCACACCAATTAGAGAGTCATAGACCTTGCCAATAAGAGTAAAAATTTGGTCCGGCGAGGGTAGAACGCGTAGCTTGAAACGTAAAATAACTACCCTCTTGTAAATTTATGTTAGGTTGATTTCATGCATTCTTGGAATTCGAATTTTTAAATTTCTTAATATAAGATGAAATAAATATACAAAATAGAATAGTATTCCAAATTGATCAAATCTTGATAAAATGTATCTACATAATCTATTTTAGTTTTATTAGCCCATATCAAATAATTGTATGCATGACTTAATTCAATAGCTCAATTATTATATGAGAATTATTACATATGCAATAATCATGATGTCTGAAAGTCGACACGGTAATGATTACAACGAATTTCCTTTTTCAGATCACGAAATGAAGGCTGTTTATAAGGCAATATTCTCAAGACGAGATGTTCGCTCTCATTTTATGAGCGATAAAGCCATTCCAAATGATGCTCTTTTAAGAATTCTTAATGCGGCACATCATGCACCATCAGTAGGTTTTTCTCAACCTTGGAATTTTATCCTCATAAGAAATAACTCTATCAAAGAGCAAGTTAAGAAATCCTTCTTAAAAGAATATAAGAAATCCGTTTCCATGCTTGAAAACGATAAACAAAGACAAGATAAATACATTTCATTAAAATTGGAAGGAATAATGGAGTCATCCATAAACATATGTGTTACATATGATCCAACAAGGTTTGGGCCTTTTGTTCTTGGTAGGACATCGATAGAGGAAACTGGAGTATATAGTGTTTGCTGCGCCATTCAAAATCTTTGGTTAGCTGCGAGAGTTGAAGGTATAGGAGTAGGTTGGGTCAGTATACTTGCAAAGGAAGACCTGCATCAAATTCTTGGAATACCAAAGCATATCAGACCAATAGCGTACCTCTGTCTAGGATATGTTGAAAAATTTTCATCAAAACCAGACTTAGAAGTATTAGGCTGGATATCTAGGTTGGGTTTATCCGAAGTTATCTGTTTAGAGCAATGGGGAATAACCAATTCAGATAATTGGCAAGATTTTTGTACGGTACTTAACAGAATAGAAAAATCCTAATTGGTTGATGATCATGTTTCATTATACTATTGTTAACCAACAACTTGATACATACATTATCATACCCGAGAGACCTGCTCAAGATAGTAAATATATGTAGACAATCTTCACTTTATTGCTCACAACGGCGTATTATAATATTTACCTTAAATGCTGTATTGGTATATACACATAAAAGAGCAAAAGGTAACGCAAGTTCTAAGAGCTAGATTCAAAATGATATAGAAGTGAATCTATTGGTGAGTAGTATACATGGTATTCTGACAAATGTAGATTTTGTAAGCAAAAACAGCAAAAAAGACACAACAATATCGATCACTATTACATATCAGTCAGTCGTCTGTTTCTACTTACTACAAGTACAAATACTCCAGCGGAGCTTGATTTGAGTCTTTACAACTTCCCCCTTTTCCACAATGCCATGAATCAAACATAGACAAGTTGAAAATATGTTAACCATGAAAGCAGTTAACATACTGTTAACATTAATGATTCTTTTTATTATCTTATAGGAGTTACCGCCTGCGTCCTAGAAAATCCGATATTACAAAAATGACAGTACAACTCACGTGAATAGAAATATCTCTTCATCATGTTTTTTGTAAGTACGAGATAATTTGAACTTTGGCATGTGGGACAACCAAACAATCTTTTATTCAGTCCCTTTCTAAAGTTCGTCTTATTTTCGAAATTTATTTGCATTTGAATGATGTTTACATAGCTAATCTTTTAGAGGATGAGATTATCTCTTTAATTTGATTCTTATCCTAATATCGCAGTAGGTAATAATTTGAAAAATTGTACAGTTCAAATTTTTTTTGGAAATATGGATTCAATTCTTGCACATAGGTCTGTATGATCATAAACTTCAGCTGACAGCTGACAATTCAAATAAGAGTTTGTAGAATTCATTTTGATATGATACGAACTACAGCAAATATCAATTGTGATGAATCGTTTAGAAATCCAAATCCAATAATTTGTAGCATACTGTCTAATACACTACAGTAAGTCAGTTGTCTTGTATTGCCTGGATTTTTGGCTATGTTCTAAAATCTCGATCGACCTTACCAAAAATTAGTTATATGTCTTTTTTTATATACAATGTTACAATGTACTATGAATGTTAGACTATGTGATAATAAGATGGAATAACCATATGTTGAAAAATTTGATTTATTTATACAAGTTATACAAATAGTACAAAAATATATGTATTGATTTTATGTTGTGTTCTAGTTTTCGGTGAAAAAGGAAAAGAAAAGAAATTCCCATGCAACTTGCAGATCTATATAATTATTAATTTTGCTCAATCATCTTTAGCATAGGTATCGCCTAAAACTTAGAACGCTGAAATCCAATTATCTATCAACATATATAAGTTGCGATTATCATTTGTGATAATTGTTACAAAAAAATGAAAAAAAAATTTATTGTATCAAGGATTGAAGCCTCGCAAGATGGAAGCCCTTACGTTTATGTTGGTTTTACTGATCCAAACTCTTCTAGCGAAGATAGGTTACAAAAACAACCTCAAAGTCCATTTGGTGCCAAAGCATTTGCTTTCACCTCGCCAGAAGATTTGATGAAAAATTTACCTAAAGCGATGTCAAATATGCTAGGTGGAGGTGGATTGGGAGGCATGGGACTTTCTGAATCACCTACGTTCAAGCTTAGTATGAGAGAGTATGAAGACACCGGTCTAAGGGTAGGAGATGCTGTTACTATACAAATAGAGAAAGCAGAGACCTCAGGTATATGAGATTCCATTTTTTGGATCTTTGCTAGTTTAGTTATATTAATTAGAGATAGTTTCATTTAGAAGTACTTCAAAGGCATTTCCGTGATTATTAGAATTTGAAATAATGATTGTAACCTGCTACTTTCATTTAGACTCTCCTTGGGTATTGTGTTAATTATATCCCAACGCTTATTTAAGTCATATCTTCGTTATCTTTAATCTCTGAAGACACAAAGGCTGAAACTATTCCGTCGGTCGGCCAACTCTAACTTATATCTTTCAGTATTACATTCCTTTTAAGATATAAAATAGTTAAGGATGAGTGGATTCATTGACCGGAAATTGACATACAAGTGTAATTTACCAAATTTTGAATGAAAGTAATTATTAATATTATTTATTGTTTAATGGACAAAGAAAATAAAGGGAAAATTCTAATAAACAACCAGTAGATATATGCGATCATATTGATTTGGATAAGAGATATTTAAATATTTGATATTCTCAATGTATAGCTTAATGAATAAAATGATAACCCGATCCACGGTGATAAAGGTTGTTGTGGCTCTTACGATAACGGTAATAATTGCACAAATTGAGACAGTTAGTATAAGCCAAGCCCAACAAATGAGCGCAGAAGAGAAGAAGAGTTTTTGCAACCCTAGTAACCCGCGCCTAAAATTTGTCAATTCAACCGAATCAAAGTTATGTGGCATTCCAGCTACACCATCACCATCGGCAAATACTACAAATCCTTCAAATTCAGTGAATCAGCCGGTACCTAAACCAAATCCATAGCTATAAGCATCACAACCTTTATTTACTTTTTTTTATGTGGTGATTACATATCTAGGTAACATAATTTTCAACACTCGGTTAATCAACAAACAGAATAAAATCCAGCGTCCTCAATCATATATTATAGTTTGACGTATTAAAGTTATGATAGGCAATGATAATAATCATGATAAAGATGAGGATGAAATGATGATTCCATCTTTTAGCATAGCTTCTAGAGACTTTGATCATGATTTGACTATTTTAAAAAAGGTTTTACATCAGTTCGAACAAAGAACACATTCTGAAAAGGCATACATGTGGGGGTCGTTGTTGTGTAATTGCAGTATGATTTTGGTTTAATACGAATGAGCAATCAAATATGCCGGTCACAATAATACCAATAACGAGAAACGTTATTGCCGTAACATGATATCGAGCATGGAATGGGGATTTATCTTTCCCATCCATTACATAAGTTTAGCCTTCGGTTTGTTGTAATAGTATGAATACATTGCCTTGCATTGTAACCCAAGCACTTTTATAATTATAGCCATGAATTTTTCTCAGTACGTACGGCGGACTAGACTTAATATCATTGCAAATGCCAAATCTGATATTGAGATTGGTAACATCATAAGTATAATATATCTATTTCACAAAAAATAGTTTAATAAAAGATTCATGGGGTGTATTTAATACAATTACAACAACCTGCGCATGTAATCCCTAATCTCCATAGCACTACATATAGTTTCTTAGCCATTGTATATTTTTATAATATATGCTCAGCTGCATCTAATTACTCATAGTAAGTACACATCTAAACCTAGCTTTACCACTCATCATATGATCATATGCCTCTGCTGCGCGCTCTAGTGTAAATATTTCATTCATTGACCTTATACCAGAAAGAACACTAAATGATAGGGTATCTTGTGAATCAATTGAAGTACCAGCCGGCCAACCTACCAATGACCGACGTCCTAATATCATCAGAGGTGTAGGTACCTGAATTGGCTCATCAGATGCTCCAATGATCACAATCTTTCCATTGACTGCAAGACCTCCAAGGATTTCACTCATGGCTTTTCCACTTGGTACTGTTGCAAGTATGACTTTGGCTCCTCCCAATTTGTTAAGTTCTTCGACAGCATTCTGCGAACGGTTATCAATGTATTGCCTTGCACCCAACTTTTTCACCAGTTCTTCTTCGTCCTTTCCTCTTGCAATAGCGATGGTCCTAAAACCCATCTTGGCAGCAAATTGAACACCTAGATGTCCAAGTCCTCCTATTCCAAGGATGGCAACTACTTCACCTGCACGCGCTCCACTGTTTCTAAGAGCATTGTAAGTGGTAATACCAGCACACATAAGAGGTGCAGCGTCTGTTGCTGACAGCTCGTCAGGGATAATTGCAAGTGCTTCGGTAGGTGCAATCACATAATCTGCATAGCCACCATCATATGAAATGCCTGGTACCTGTAGGTATTTACAAGTAACAAAATCTCCACGCCTGCAGGATTCACAATGACCACAATGACCTCCATGCCAGCCAACAGCTACTCTCTGTCCGGCCTTCCATTCAGTAGTATTAACGTCTTTACCTACTACATCAATAACCCCTGCAATCTCATGACCGGGAACCCTTGGATATTGAATGCCTGGAAATAATCCTTCTTTAGTAAAGGAATCACTATGACATACACCGCATGCTTGTACCTTGATACGAACTTGTCTAGCGCCAGGCTCTGAAGTATCCTTCTCCACAATTTCAAAAGGCCCATTAGCTTTAGAAACTTGAACTGAACGCATATATCATTATATTTTTCACGCTATTTATGGTATTTGGTATATCGATTGCCTTCACGAACTGATTGAAACTTTCAAACTCTCTAGATGCGTGTAGACAAATCTGCCATCAAAAAGCAATATTTCTTTGGTTGTTCTGGAAATGAATCAG
>JANWJI010000143.1 GCA_025449515.1 Nitrososphaeraceae archaeon
AAAAGTATCATAGAAAGGACTATACAGTACATAATGGATAGGACTGAATGTTTCGACGATTATTTTCCATGTAGAAAGAAAAACTGCAAATTGAAGCATGTACAAAAATGGTTAAACCTATTTGCATATCACTATAACAAGGAGAAAATATCTTAACTTTACAGAGCCCCATGTGCTGCCATACGCTAAATATATGGTTGCTCTTTCGATGAAGAAACAGTGGTATTCTTGAATTTCTCAATACACGATATATTGTAAATGCTAGTCTAGCATACTTAAATTCCTTCAATATACATAGTCTATTGTACTTCTAGAAAGCTCTAACGGAACTATAAAAAGCATGTTTTCTACAAAGCCCACAAAATCAGTCAACAATAATAAAAACCACGTCTCGAATAATATTTAAGTTTAACTACGCTTTAGTAGCAATAGACGAGTAGATAACTCTGATTATAAGAACTAGAAATTTACAGTTATTCTCGAATCAAATCCAACAAACGGACAAATTCAATATCCATCTGATCTTGCATCACAATCTTCATTTATATCGAAAACACTTGTGTATGCAGTTATCATCAAATTTTAGAAGCCATTAAATCAGCAAAACTGATAAGAGCAACATACTTTTCATAAAAGGCTGTTGTCAGAGTCCTCCCAGCCAATTTTATCTTTACACCTCAAAAGTACCACGAAATACAGCTATAAGGATGGTGCGTTAACAAGAATAAAATCAGCTGAGGATACGCTTGCTGACGTTATACCGATCTCTAAGAAAATTGGTGTAACAAGGGTTTCCGAGATAACGCGTTTGGATAAGCTGTATATACCAAACTTTTCAGCAATATTACCGGGTACGGAAGACTCAATATGGGTTTACAGTGGAAAGGGTCCAACAAAAGCACTTGCGAAAGCAGGTGCTTTAATGGAAGCGATAGAACGGTATTCCTCTCTATCTAGTACGCAATCTAAGGGTTTTATTCGAGGAACTTATTCGCAGTTGTCAAAATGTTACAATAAAGTGTTGCATCCTGCAGAGGTATTAGAACCTGTCAACCAAGCATTCAGCAACAATGAATCTATCCTGGATTTCTTGCCAGGATTCGATTTACTAACTAATGAAGAAGTTTTGGTTCCAGCACAACTCGCTTTATCTAGATATTCTGCACGATCTCCGGTTACATCCCCGTTTCTATTTTCTCATACAAATGGGATCGCATCCGGCAATGTAGTGGAAGAATCTATATGTCATGCTTTGTGTGAAGTTATTGAAAGAGACGCGGTCAGTATATCTGATTTATGTGCTTCTTGTATACCATATACGATTTTAGAAAAAATTAAAAATTCATTTAAAAAAAACATGACGGTTGGATATCCAATTACTCCAATTCCCGAAGATATATTCGTAGACGATTCGAGTATTTTTCCAGATGTAGATATTTCTGAAATTGTAGGAGAGTGTGAGCCAATTAAATTTTTAGTAAAAAGATTTGCTGAATCTGGCATCCCTTTACTGATAAAGGATATAACACAAAAGGACATCGGTATCCCCACATTTGTAGCAAGCAGCATTGAATGGGTAAATGATAGCTATGGGTATTTCTCTAAAGGTTTTGGGACAAATCCTGATGCCAGAATTGCCTTAATTCGTGCAATAACTGAAGTCTCTCAAACAAGAGCAGTTAATATTCAAGGTGCAAGAGATGATTTGAGAAAAATACACTATAAACAAAATGACGAGATATACAAGAGAAAATGGCAGTTTATCCCTGCATCATCATTCTCAAGGAGAAACAGCAATAAGATCATAAAATTTTCTGAAATTAGAACATACGTAAACAAGGACATATTAAAGGATATCAAATTTATCTTGAAAGGTTTAAAGAACGCTAGATTAAAAAGAGCGATAATTGTTGACCTAACTAATCCTAACGTGGGAATACCAGTTGTAAGATCAATAGTCCCCGGGCTTGAGACTTTTGAAGTAGCAAAATTATTTATGCGGAACGAATCACTAATGGGGTTGAGGGCAAAAAAGCGTTTTATAGAAATGTGCAATCTGGATGAATCATAATATCAAGCTTAGATTAATTTAGTCAGTCATGCGCGGCTTAAAAATGGTTTGACTATAGACAAAAATAACATCAGCTAATATGCTGAGCTTTCAATTATGCCCGACATCTGTTACCTCGCCAGGAGTTTTCGATATGAGTGTTTTGCCGACGTACTCAATCGATGCTTCGCCGTTAATTAATGCTTTTATTATCGCGACAGATTTGCGCATAAATTTCTCTCCTTATTGCAATTAATAAGAGTTTCGGTGATGAGAACTGAGATCTGGAAAAAGTATTTCATTGACATTTTGGACACTTGCTCAAGGCACCTCTCATCACTCTATGGACTTTAGGTTAGACCGGGAACAAGATAGTATGTCCTTCTATACAAATTTCCTATATATTTTGCAGAAACATATTGAGACGTTTTCTAGTCCACAATCAGATAAAGGATAAGCAAATACCAATGCTATCTGCAGTTACAGGAGAAAATGGAAGCATACAACAAGACTGTGAAAAATGAATTCCTGGCGATAGAAGTTAATCTAAACAGGTGTTTGATGCATTAAGAATTGAAATATTGCAAGACATTCTTTATCCCTTATTAAGGTAAATCTAATTCGCCTGTTTATAAGCTGAATTAAAAACCCATCTAAAGACATAGCGATGGGCGCAAGCTCAGTTATCTTGTCAATTATCGTGCATATGCTTAGGACAGAATATTTCATTGGACAATTAGATCCCATCTTTTAGCCTATAGATAAATTGTAATTCACTCCTATCTTAGTTACACCTGAAGAGCATGAACCAAAAGAGCATATTGTGGTGTCACTTTTCAATGGTTTGAGAAAAAGCCAATACCCATCGGATATTGCCCGTGTCATTCCAGGACCAGATGCAAAAATATTATCTTCGGGCAACCAAACCTCAAAAAAGGGGGAAACAGCCCTGTATTCTTCGAGCCCATGTTTTATACTTAATCCGTCTATCATAAATTCTAAATTTGCTACTACATCCATTCTTTTATTAGCAATTTCAATTAATTCTTCATCGGTTTCTCCATCAACATGCAATACGGAGATCCAATTTATGATTGGCATAAATACTGATGTACCCATTGGTACAGTAACTGCTCGGGAAGGGATAGGCGGTGCAGCGTTCTCATGAGTTTGGCATAGAAAGAATATATTCTGGTATTTTTGATTTATATGTGCATTAACACCAGTAGAATCATCTAAAGGGTTTTTTGATTTCGGAATTGACAATAACCATTGCCACCATCTGGCACTCCATTCTCCGTACGTATGGCCGAATGGTTTTGAATGTACGGGATATATCAGGTTAGGCACAGATTGCATTGTTAGATTAAAATCAATATCAATTACTTATATTTAGTAAGTTCGGCTAGTCATTAGAAAAGAGAATCATCTCTGAAATCACTTATAATATCTAAGAAAGAATATACTCGTGCATGAAGAATCTATTGAGCTCCAGTATTTCGAACCGAGAAACAAGAAAATACTTGAAGCAATTTGTTAGATGCTATTGCGAGTATAGGATAGGTCATCATCTATTAATAAGCAGTAATTAAAATCTAAGTGCTTGGGCAAATGACTATCTTTAAGTGATTTATTATTGGCAACATATCAAAAAGGTACACTGATAAACTGGACACTAGAAATACCCCACGAAACTTCGAGAGGACTCAATTAACACACGCGATAAGGCTGGCATCAAAATATCAGGCCAGTATTAAGCGCGATTTTAAGAGTAGAACCTGCTGATTATTTTTTCGCCGGATTTCTATTCATTCATTGGTAGAATGCAGATTTACAGATCTGGTCGAAAAATATCGGATAGCCTCCCCATCGAAGCGGAAAATGAGCTACGTAAAGACAAAAAAAGGTAGTGATGCCATTTATGGTTTCCAGATCATGCCAAGACATGGTTATATCATTATCGCGATGTGCCTAAACAATCTCTTACATATTACAGATAAGGTTTTGAATTTAGCAACAAAGAAGATGTGATTCGGATTGATAAATTACGTGGAAATTGAATTTGAAAATTGAATTTGAGCTTATAACGATTCATGGAAAATTCTGGGTTTTACTTGACTGCAACGAACAATCCTATTTCTTTATCCTTGATCTTTTCTAGGGAGTTTATCTTTTGCTTTTTGAAGTAAATCAGGATCTACCTTCCACGCTTCTCTAAAAACCTCATCAATATACTCTTGAACGTTAGTTGGTTCAGAAGATATGGCGAATAGATTATCATATTGAATTTGGTCGTACACTTCTTTGCTGATACCCTCTACTTTGCTTGCTACAATGTGTTGCACCTCCGTGGAGCCTAAGGACTTTAAAATATCATACTCCTTTTGGGGAGATTTTGCAATTATTCTTCGCAACGAAGAATCTGTTGCTATGTAGAACGCTGAAGAGTCCAAACCAACTATCAAAGAATACGAGCCTGTTATCAAAAAAGTCGTTGATATAACACCCCACGGCGGATAGGAAGTCATTATTATGAGCGATGAAGCACTTGCGCCAAACAGGAGAATTAAGCCAATCCCAGCCATAATTATAGATTTCTTTAGCTGAACATGCATAATTGTCCTAGAAAGAACGAAAAAAGCAACACCAAACATTATCCCACCTGCGGTTCTAACTGTGTTTAAGAAAAAGTTGTATACATAAACATACATAGGATTGTCCTCGACTCCTAACTGCTCAAGTAGATCTAGACGGTCTAGAAATGGTATTAGGTATAAGCTTGCAAAGTATACAAGAGGAATACTTACTATAGTCCAATATTTTATCTTCTTTGATTTTGAAGCATAATGGCTTGTCAAAAATATGGTGGCTATCCACAAACTTAAAAATGACATAATCCCCATTAATTGGTATGCAAAAACAAGATCAGGCGATGCTGTTGGAGAGTACGAAAGCCATGGATTAAAGTAAGATGTTATGTAATCGGGTTTTCCTTGAAGGAAGTTGTCAACATATATGAATGTGATAATACCATTCAACGAAAGGATAGCAATAGCTACCATGTAAGCCAGTACAACCTTACTTGGAGAGTTTCTGCATGTACGTACAAATCTTGATGAAAGAATTGCCAATAACACACTGGAAGTGATTAGATTTATTCCTACTACTGCTTCCACAAGATCGACGTTATATTGTGAGGTGAAAAGAGCCTCGAATAGAATTATGACAAGGATGCCAGCAGCAGAATACTGAAGTAAGTTCGCGATTACAAGAACACTCTGTCCAAGCCTAGATTTAGATCTTTCTACCTTTACCGATTCCCTTGTCTTTTTGATCAACACAACTTGTATCGTGATGGAAATTAGAACCATCACACCGAAGACCATTAAGTCAGCCTGTGGAAATATATTGCCAAGGGATACTGTAAAGGTATTACCAAACGTTTTATCTAATACCTGAAGGACAACAGTTATAATTACTACGATAACAATTAACAAACTATTATCAATGCTACCAACATGAAATGAATTTTTCATTTCATCTAACCCTCGACAATATATGTTTATGGGAAAACCTCATTAGACAATGAATAATGTATTTTGTAACAGTGATATATCATTTTCGGGTTGCAAATTCTGCCTGTAAACCTCTAGGATCTCGAAAAATGAGGAATACACTACATCCCTAAATACAATAACTAGCGCACTCAGATTAACCGCTTGACAAACATTCTATAATTATAACAGTACTCATATGATGGGTTCTAGAGCAATCATATTCCTCGCCTTTAAATACTTAATAATCGACTTATCTATACAGTAGATCGCATAAATTGAAAAATGCCTCGATATTTGTTTGCCTGACTGTAATGCTTTTATTAATAATTTTGACGCCATCTTACATTAATGCTGCTAGTAAAGCCCTTATGCCATTCCGAAAGGATTCTTCACCATATGGGACACCGTATTCAGAGTGGCTTAAGAACTGGTGGCAGTGGTGGATAGGCATGTCAGATAATGAACATCCGTTTCCAAACTACGATCCCAAGAAGTGTTCAGTTCATCAACAGGGGCCAGTGTGGTATCTACCCGACGTTGAGCCACAAGGTCAATTAACTCATGCCTCAGTAAAGTATTCTTGTGAAATTCCAAAGGGTAACGCAATATTATTTTCCCTCTCCTCATCCTCCTGCTGGTTGGGTAACCCAGAATTTAAGAAATATAGTAACAAGTTGGCACCTGACCCCTCGGCTGATCAGGCTCTTAAGACATGTGCTATTTCGCCCCAGGATAATACTCACTTATCTGTTCGTATAGATGGGATACTCTTAGATACAACTAAATTAGATAGGGCTACAACAAGTTTTTACAACGTAACAGTACCACCAAACGCTGTTAAAGGTCTCTTTGACTTTGGACCACCTGGCACATCTAGAGGAATAGCTGATGGATATGTTCTATTCATGCCTCCTCTGCCTGTAGGAAAACATACGATAGAATTTAGTGTCACCGATAATCTTGCCGGCGGTCCATCTGAACTGATAAAAAGAGACGGAACATACAATGTAATCATAAAGTGAACAAATTTGATATAGTTTGCTAAATGATAGATTATTCGAAACCCCTATTACTCATTTAGCTGTGCACAAAGCTCGCAATTTATTGGCATATTACTCAATTTAGTATCATACCTATGCATTACCAGCTAGGATATAGTTTTCCTTGTTAGTACGATCTACTTTATGGACACCGTGCCTCGAAGGCAATGGAACGAATCCTATTCATTATGCGTAAACGTGGATAAAATATCCAGGTGTATGTGCCTGGACGTCGCCCTATGCTTAAATGCCTTCTTATGGAACACATTAAGGTTATTTTCTTATTTTAAAATCAAGATGATCTGTGAACACAAAATCGATTAAACTACACTATCAGATTCTAATCTTCACTATATCTTAATTTTATCGACAACCTGGATTGTTATTGCTTTGAATTGGAATAGGCGGTATAAAATAGTACCAAATACCGAATGGCATATTTGTCATAAAATCTCCTGACTGAGTCATACCAAGATCTGACTGGCTGCTAATCCTTCCGTTTCGGTATCCTGGGTATCCGGGACAACCGGTTCTTTTATTCTATCCATCTCATTTATTTTATGCGCTAATATTTTATTATCCCGATGAAGCGTCCAAAAAGTAGCTCAGATGTAGTTCTGTTATTTAGACTTGTTTCTAAAAAAATATATCCTAGCAACAGTCTTTGTCGCAGAATATTCTACAGCAGAAGTCTTGAATGCTACTGACGAACAACCTCGTGAGAAGGCGAGAGATGCCAATTGTCAACTCCTGCGTGCGTGGAAATTTCTCTTGATGGCAGAACACTTAATCCCTTCTGTGTCGAATCTGAACCTTTAGATTTAACCGTTTCATCGAATCATTCATCAGCAAACGAACAAGCTCATGCTCGTACGAATAGAGCCGATTAGCTGGCTATTGATTTAAGCTATACCCATTAGTGAACGGAAAGCACTCTAAAAATTCTGTTGGTCTGCAGCTAATGGGGTTATACAAAGGTCGTGTACTAGATTAATGTAAACTGGTAGGCCAAGAAATTCCTTTTAGATATTCTCTCTTTCCTTTATTTTTTCCTTTAGAAATTCTAGCTTGCCTTCATCTATTTGTTTACTATTTTTCAACTTTTCAAGCTCCGAATATATCAATTGTGTAACTAAAAATGTTGGTGCTATCATCTGTGTTTTACCACTTATAGGCATTCCAACAATCGTAGTATCCAAAACATTTATCTCGTACAATAATTCGGAAAAATAATCTCCCCGCACCCATGGTTTGCCTTTCCCTATTGAGTATATTGTGTGCAATCCAGGGTCATCAAAAACGACCAAGAAGCAGTATCCAGATGCCACACAACGGTACTCACCAGGGTTAAGTACTACATCCAAATAAGGAGATAGAGATTCTCCATACTGTGTATCAGGAACATTCAGAAGATATTGAGAGGTAATAGTCCGAAAAGCATTCATATTAATATTTTGAGGCATTCGAATTGGACTTCCGTCTATGACGATCTGCTTCTGAGTAGGCATGGTCGATTGATTCAGGTCAGCAACACAGTGTCCTCGAAGCTGAGCTTCTGAATATTGCTCACGTTCATAGAGAGCTTCAGTATTCGTGGTAACATTACAAAAAAATACGCCCTGCTCCTTTGAAATAGTCAAAGCATTGTCGGCCACCTTTATGACAGGACCCCCTAAATAACCTTTTGCGGGATCAGTTCCTATTGCTGCGCCTCGCAAGAAGGCAACATCTCCCACGTTATAAATATCACAATTAACAGAGTATAACCACTTCCAAAATTCTTCAAGATAATCAGCGTACGTTTTGCTACGGTACAGTGTGTTTGGGTCAATAATGTGATACATTGGAGAGTCATCATGTTCGTCATTTATAAACATGTTATGTTGTGTAGCTTCAATGTTCTTTTCGGCTGGCGACAATAGGCATCCAACATCAGATTACTCGATTTCGGAATGTGTAAGACCCATTTCTCGTTTGTAGATTGATACCGAATTTACGTTATTCTAGAACTATTTCGAAAATCATAGTGAAAAATATGTTACTATTATTAGTTGACAATTCACATTAATTCGCAGATCGAAAGCTGAATTGGAAATTAATGTCGGGATGTATTTAGATGCTAGGATAATTTTGCAGGTCAAAAAAAATAAGAGGTAGTGTAGAGACACACATTTTCGAGACCATAGGTCCTCCTGATCCGTCATATACAATATACATTGTTCTCAAAGTCGAAGGTGAAGGAATGATTCCAGCTCATGTTGCAAAGGAGCTGCACAGAAGCAGAACATGACTTGTGATTGGCTTGCAAGATATCGTAAGGAAGGTATTAACGGACTACAGAATAGGCCTAAGAGTGGTAGGCCTTCCAAACTACCTGGAGAAGTTGCTGTTAATGTAAGAAGGAAATTAAAGGAAAGAAAACAAGGGTGGACCACACAGCAGGTAAATGAAATGATAGTAAAAGAAGGAAATGTACACTACCATCAAATCTATATCTACACATTGCTGCATAAGTGGGGATTCAAACAGAAGGTACCAAGGAAAGTACATGTTAATACTGCGTCATATGAAGATAAAAAGCAGTTTAAAAAAGAGCACAGAAAATACTAGATCGGTTATCTAAGGATTTTACCG
>JANWJI010000144.1 GCA_025449515.1 Nitrososphaeraceae archaeon
AACGTTTTCTAAAACGAGACATCAAATGAATAGACTAATCCTCATTATACATAGACAATGGTGGTAGAAGGATATGTGTCTATCATAAGGCGCGAAGAAAAGTATCGTTACTGAGTGAGGCGTCATACCTACCGACCTCCTCCAGGCAATCCAAGGACTTTTGTTGGCGAACGGTAGTTCGCATAAATATGAATTCCCTCATTAGTTGTGACATTTACTGTGCTTACTATGGTGTCGGGCTTTGGATAAAAATAAAATGATTGACCAGCTTCCAGAGAAGACAAATTCTGTATATCTTTTTTTCCTTGTACTACAGTTATCCCAGTAATTGGCTTTAATCCAATATTTGTCAATCTTATTCTATATTGAGTACCTGCCATATCTGTAGTATCTTTTGTTGGATCCACTTCAAGTCCAAATTCAGGCCTATTAATCTGTGTATTATAAAAGTAGACTGCGAAGACTATTCCAACAATTGATATCACGATATAATAGATGTATCGCCTCCCCATCTTATGATCACTATCATTAGCGTATAAAATATCTTTTGAACAAATTATTTCTGTTTGTATGTCCTTTAAATCTATAATTAGTAGTAGAAAGGGAAGCAGCGGTAAATCTTGTCTTTTAATTTAGACATTCAATTCGATTCAACATCAAATATTTATCCTAACGATTATTATAATAGCCTTAAATTAAGTCAAATTGGCTTAGGACATATATTACGTCGATTCTGGTCTATTGTTGAACTAATAAACAACTGGACCACCAAACTAACTCCATCAGGGCTATAACTAGGCTAAGTTAATGACAATTCATATTCTTTAAACCAATAGTTCGGCAAGTCGTTTATTTGTCAATTTTTCATTCTCACTTGATTGAGTCAACTTATCAAGATTGGCAGTTTTCCTATCTTCTAGGTAGTTGCCTGAAAACAAATTGGAAACTATGTAAGCAAGAAATTCACATATACCGGGACAAATATAATCTGGTACGCGCTGAATGGTAAATGGTTTACTTTGAGCTTCCTAGTAAGAGAGAATTGGATTCGATAGATAGTAAGGAAAGGATGAATATTTTTCGACAGTATTTTGCGGCAAGCCGCTACGATCGTCTAATTATTCAAAAATGCTTACTAAGCTCGGCATATAACGAATCCAGCTTCTCCGAAGTAAAGGATATGGAAAGAGAGCATGATGAAAACTACTATGATAAGGTTAAGATTATTAAAGAATATGGCTTTATTGATGAATTCATCGTAGCGGTTAAAGAGGAGGAACAAGCAATTCAGAAAATAATCGAAGCATACGACAAGAGAATGAGGATGTCAAGCCTTTAGATATTACTGATATCTTTTTAAGATTAGACATGCGAGACAAAATTCATTTGGCCAAATTGACCAAGTACGGTTACCGAATCCCGAATGCATTGACAATTCTTGAAGACCCTAATCTTGATTATTTTATTGGTCCTATCCTATGATACAGACAGAAGTATTGGAAGACGAGAAATCTCAAGCGATAAGCGAATGTAAAATTATATTTAGTCACTCTCTTAGTTTTTAGTACTTTTTTTGTTCAAGCTGCATCTTCATGCCATATTTAGGACGTAGCGTGATAAGAGGTTTCAGCTCAACTTTGTGATTTTGTTCATGGAACATTCTCCAACGACTACATACAGTAGCCACAATCAATATACCTTCCATCCAGGCAAAAGCCTCACCAATACATCCTCTTATACCACCACCAAATGGAAAGTAGCTAAACCTGGGAAGCTGAATTCTGGTCTCTCTAGTCCACCGCTCGGGATAAAAAAGGTCTGGTTCAGGAAAATATTTGGGATTATGATGCATGACATACTGACTCATTAGAATTATTGACTTGGCAGGTATCACATAATCACCAAGATTGTAGTCATTTATGGCTTGACGTCCAAGTGTCCATGCCGGTGGATAAAGCCTCATAGACTCTCTAACGATTTTTTCTGTGTATTCTAAATTCGGTATATCATCAACTGTTGGAATTCTGAGCTCTAGCCTATTCGCATCTTGTTTGCCATCATTAGCATTACTGATACCTAGTACCGATTTTAGTTCCTCATATAACTTGGCTTCGACTGATGGATACTCAGACAGCAGATAAAATGTCCAAGTAAGAGCATTTGCAGTGGTTTCATGACCGGCCAAAAAAATAGTCATGACTTCGTCTCTTAGTTGAGTGTCTGTCATTCGTTTAATACCAGCTTCTGAATCCTGAGAATCTAGTAAGGTGTACAGCAAATCTGACTTCGAAGTCTCTTTGGCTGCATTATCACGATGTTCCTTAATCATATTGAATACTATAGAGTCTAATCTTTCCTTCGCCTGTTGAAAGCCCTTGTTGATGGGTAGTATTGGAATCTTTTCAATAAGCTCTCCAAAGGGCATGAGCAAACGATTAAAGTACTCCGCACACGTTAGCAAGTCATCGCCAACCTGACTTCCTTCAGTTGATTTAATGTCTGAGCCCAGGACGGCTTTACTAATTATCGCCGAGGTTAGGTTTATCATGCTCTTATGGATGTCTAGCTTCTCCTCGTCTTTCCAATCCCTACACATATTAACAGAATATGCTGTTACTATCTCACCATACTTTTTTACAAGATTGGGAAGAAATGCAGGTTGTATTAAGCGTCTCTGCCGATCATGATACTCGCCTTCGCTAGTTACAAGTCCCTCTCCTAGGAGGCGCTTTGAAACCTGCAGACCCCTGCTTTTCTTAAAATTTTTATGATTCTTTACCAATACATCTTCTATAAAGTCGGGATTGTTTAGCAAGTACACATGCTGTCTTGCAAATTTAAAATGAGCGATATCACCGTACTTGTTTGTTATAGCCATCAGGGTTTCGGTAGGATTGTGGATAAATTCACGCAATAGCTTATTTGGCAATAACGATGTTGGTCCTGGGGGATATTTCACCGTTGGAGATGTCGGTGACAATTTTGTCTTCTACTCCTGTGTTCTAGCCAAGATATAAAGCTGTGTTATAACGATCAAAATAAGAGTATTGAAGATGATCATCTAGACGTTTCCCTTATTCCGTCCAGCATGTACAGCGACGCGATGGGGTATTCACCAAGCTACCAGGTTTTGTTTTGTTTCTGGACAACATTAAACGAATAGTCCAAACAGATCATTTACTAATTTGATCAAATATTCAAATTGCAATTACAATCCGCCTAGAAATTAATTGTTGTTTTGGCGGTATTTAAGTGACTTCCAGGTGTTCAACGAAGTTAAGTATATCCTTGTAAACATGATATAGTTATCGAACATAGTAACAGTGTTTATCATAGACTGGGTCATATGTCTCAGGCATATCTGATACGAAAAAGTATTAATAAGATTTTGAAAATTGTGAGATTTCTGTTGGAAATTGGGTATCTAACAAATCCTAAAATTATCGATTATTAACTAACGCACTTGCTGCATGATGTTTCAGTAAATCTCATTTACTCGCAATAACACCAGGCATTTACTTTGGGGCTTTGATGAACGAACTAACCACCGCTATCCAACCTTCAGCGATGTTCTTCTGATTATAACCTCCTCCACCCAGCGCAATTATTCTCCCATCACAATAAATATGTGATAATCTATGTAATGCATCTGCTGCATATCTATGCGCCTTCGAGGTATATTCCAGGTGAGTAATCGGATCTCCTCGTATACCGTCTGCGCCACATTGTAAAATTATCAATTCGGGCTTTGCTATGTTTTCTATAAACGATTCAACTTTTCTAAAGGTAGCAATAAAATCGTTGTCATTAGACCTTGGTCCTAATGGTAAATTCAACTTTGTGCCCTTCGCATTTCCAATTCCTGTTTCATTTTCAGAACCAGTTCCTGGGTATAGATAATGACCATCTTCATGGATATCTGCGATAAAAAGCAAGGGATCATTTTCAAATTCGTAAAACACTCCGTCACCGTGGTGAGCGTCTATATCTACGTACAAAATCCTTTCGATCCCATACTTTTTTCTAGCTTCCATGATGACTACACCTATATCGTTAAAAATGCAAAAACCACCTGCGTAGCCTCTCCTTGCATGGTGTAATCCTCCAATAGGATTGAATGCATGTTGGATTCCATCTATTCTATCAATAACCAGATTCAATGCTCGTAGACTAGTGCCAACAACATAAGAGGATGCTTCAAATGCACCTAGAAAGGCAGGAGTGTCTCCGAAATCTAAAAAACCGGTGCCAAGTTTTGAAGCATGCCTAACGAAATCTATGTATGTCCTATCATGGAATTGGTGTAGAGTCTCTGCATCTGCAATTTCCGGATGCTCTACTTCAATCTGGCCAGAATTTTGAAGATCTAACTCCTTGAATTTTGACCAGAACGCATTCAATCTATCCGAATTAAATGGATGGGACTGTCCAAATCCATATCTTGCAAGCTCTTCACCGAAAAAGACCGCTGTACGGCACATAACAACTATAATTAAGGCACGGGTGAGAAGATAAGCATTGTGCAAGATGATTGGTCCGTTTTGTCGACCCAATTAGGACCACTATTCCTGAAATCTAAGCAATGGTCGCTTTATCTATTTCCTAGCACCTGAGAATAGTGGGCTATAGTTTAATAAAAGTCCGAAACGACAACGGTATGCAGCACTTTCGGGATCTAATTAACACCAAACTAATCGTTGATCAACGAATATTATAGCTGGTATTAATTAGTAGATGTCGGCTAAATTATGAGTTATTAATTAAGGGCTTGGGTTATACATGGTAATTGTGGGTTGTTTAGTTTTTCAAGATGTGGTACAGAAATGACTGACTAGGAAAACTTGAAGAAACTAGATAAAGTCGAGATTGATATGGGTATCAACTCATATCAAAGGTTTATGGCCATTTCTAACGACTTGAATAATTCAGGCAACTTCCTGGAGCCTACTGCTTTAATACTTCTTCTCCATGAAGTTTTGACCCAATATCAAACGCATCAGAAACATCCTTTACAAAGATATAACCATGGGCATGCTTCCCTGATGTCAAATTATTCATAAGGTCATCGACAATCGCTTTTACTGCAGAGTCAGTCACCATGGTTTCCACCTTGGACCTTTTTACGAATTCTGGAATGATCATCCTTCCAGACATGTATGCTCTTACTTGTTCAGGTATAGCGTCGTGCTTCGTCCGGCCGGAACCCATAACCTAAACCAATTAGCATAAGTTCTCTAACTTCCATATCTAGTTAAGTACTTGTATATATTCAAGTTGAAGTGTTTGGTTCTAAAGTACTGTCCTATCTTCATTCTGAAATCTCTAAATGACTTGTAATACGTCAGTACTAGAAGGTCCTTCTTGGATATATTCCAGCAC
>JANWJI010000145.1 GCA_025449515.1 Nitrososphaeraceae archaeon
AGAACCCCATTTAATAAATAAGCTAAAACGAATTGGCATACAATCGGTTTTAGATTTGGCTGTATCTATCCCATATGAGCTTGCATTAGGAGCAACAGAGTATGATAGTGCTGATCGTGGCGCAGTTACAGCTGATATGGAGACTATATCAGATGCAGTTTTAAAAGCCAAAAGAGCTCTCATCGAGTGCGGCGCACTTATCAAAGAATTCTGTACTGCAGATCAAGTTCTAGAGAAAAGGAAATCCCTTATCAGATTTACGACGGGTTCTAAAAACCTGGATGATTTTTTGGAAGGAGGAGTAGAATCTCAGGCTATCACAGAGCTCGCAGGAGAATTTGGTTCAGGAAAGAGTCAGATATGTCATGCACTATATGTGACTGCTGCAAAAGCAGAAAGTAGCAGCAGCCATATCAATAGCATAATATTTATCGATACTGAGAACACATTTCGGCCAGAAAGAATTCATCAGATAGCCGAAACTAGAGGCCTTGATTCAGAAGAAATAATGAAAAAAGTGTTTGTTTGTAAAATAAATAATAGTGTTCAGCTAGAAGTCCTCATAAGAAATCTTGGCAAGGCCATAGAAGAGTACAAAGCTAAACTTGTTGTTGTTGATAGCATCATTTCTCTTCATAGGGCAGAATACACCGGGAGAGAAACGTTAGCTGATAGACAGCAGAGACTTAATATCATGTTACATAAACTCTTGCGATTAGCAGAGATATACAATGTAGCGGTAGTTCTCACAAATCAAGTTCAGTCTTCACCAGATATTACTTTTGGTGGCAGTAATTCCCTGAGAGCTTCGGGGGGTAATATCATGGGCCATGCTTGTACATATAGAATTTTTCTTAGAAAAATGGGACAAGACAGATTAGCAATAATGGATGATTCTCCTCACCATGCATATGACCAAGTTAAATTTACAATTAGTGAAAAAGGAGTAGAAGATGCTGAAGAGAAAAAAATGGCAGCAACAACAGTAGAAGGTAATGAGTTAGGATGGTAAAATGAGCACTAGCGAAATACCAGGAACTATTCTTCAAAATGAGTATCCTGATCCAAAAACTCTTCCAGCACCCCCACAATCATCCCAACGGCAACCATTACCTCTTGTAACATTATCAGAGCTTATCCCAGGAAAATATGCGTCTACAACAGCAAGGATTGTTTACATCAATGCAATACAAAAACAGGATGCTCTTGGAAGCAAAATGATATTCTCTGGAATATTGGAGGATCCTACTTTCAAGGTTCCTTTTATTAGTCATAGAATATCGTACCCTCTGATAAGAAATTCTATCTACAAATTTAGTTCCGCTTACATACATGAATTTCCTACAGATAAATCGCTTTTACTTATAGTAACAGAGTATACAAAGGTTGACTCCAAAAATGCTGAAGACTACAGGGATTACATATGGAATCCGAAAATAGAATCAATAAAAAGACCAGTTAGGAGTCTCAGTTTGAACGGAATAATAACAACAGTACATAATAATTCAGGGCTTGTTAAAAGATGTAACAAATGTAAATCAATAATCTATGATACTTGTCCAAACAAGTGTAGCCTAGAAGCAGGATGGGGTTGGGATCTCAGAGTTTCTTCTAGACTGTATGATGGCTCTGGCTCAATTAAGATGGTTTTGACCAAAGATATAGCATCAAGAGTATTGCACAGAAACCTAAGTGAGTTAATTTTACTTGCATCTAAGGATAAGCCTTTGACGCAAAACCTACAACAAGAGTCTTCAAAATTTAAAATTAAAATTCCCGAGAGCATAGAAATAGTAGAGGCAGTAACTGAGAATACTTACTCTTCTTCTTACAGGAGAAATGGAAAACTTATCGTATCTGATGGAAGAAATCTTGTTTTCTTTTCTCCAGAATTAGAGGAAGAGGAAGAAGGACATCACTTCTCAGAGCAAGTCAAAAGACTATTAAAGACCTCTGATTTAGAGGATAGAAAGATAATCAAAAAATTAATCGAAAAAGTACTTGATATTAATATCAAAAAAGTAACTGGCATGAGAATGATGCAGGGAATTTATTTACTGGAAGAGCCTATTTCCTTGTATAGATGTGAAAGGGCAAAACTCTATCTTGGATTTTCTCTTCGGGTAAGTTTGATAGGAGAAGATAGTGGAGTTACAGTCGGAGCAACTCCCCAGGCTTATGTAAGAGAAAGTGTTCTTGATTATGTTAAATTAAGAAGAGAACGGGGAGCTACTGCAAATGCTGTAGTACGTAATCTTTTGACATATAGAAACAAAGTAATAGTTGCACCATCTGGAAATTATGGCTGTATCGTTGATGTTGTTACAAAAAATGCAGGAAATCAACAGGTTTCAGAATCTGACAACAGAAGCCTTGTAGAATTCTGGAAACAGGTTTATGGAATCGAGATCTCACATGACGAAATTCCTCTGCTTAAAGTGAAGATGATGAATTCTGAGAATGTATTTACTTATCCTCCCAGCATGTGTTTTTTTGGTAGTGACTCATTACTCATTTACGCAAATGTTCACAAGTTTATTGAAAATAAAAAATATACTCTGAAAGCAAAAATGGATGATGTTATTCAAGAAATACTGAAGCAAGATCTAGCCATTGGCTCAACAAAACTAAAAGTAGAGAAATTGGCTGCTTGCCAACATTCTGATATACAGGGCCAGCTTTTACAGGAAATAATACAAAAATTATTTGGAAGGAATGCCGTAGCAAAAGGCTCAATTATATTTGTACATGATGAGCTATGGTTCTTTCCTAATCAGATACAACTCTCATAGAAGATTAGATGGACAACCAAATTTCATTTGAAATGCATTCTGCATTAGAGCAATTCAATGAACACAGAAACACATTGAAGATGACTACCGGTTCTGCAGACCTTGACTCACTTATAGATGGAGTACAAGAGGGACTATTCTATTTATTCTATGCCAATAATCATGTAGTCTTGGATGCAATAGTCTATACATTTCTCGTTAACTGTGTGCTTCCAATAAAGCAAAGACACGGCTTTGAGTCAATGGGAGTTTGTCTTAATAATGCCGATTATTATGACCAAAGAAAGACTGCTGCCCTAAATCCAGAGAAAATAGGAGTTGCAGCGAAATGTGCAGGTATAGATCCAAAGATCGTTTTTAAGAACCTCTACGTGCATCCAGCATATAATCAACAGCATCAACTAACAGTTGCGGAGCAAGTTACTGATCTAATAGAATCCAACAACAACGTAAAACTGCTGATAGTGAATAACGTAACGAAATTCTTCAAGGAATCAAAAAATAAGATGGAAGCTGCTAATATCCTAAAGCACGTAATTGGGATACTTGGCAAGGTTTGTACCAGGAATAAAGTGGCGCTAGTATGCACAGGAAATGCAAATACAACAGCTAGGGGAATAATACCACGTCCAATCGGGGGAATATATCTAAAACATGCAGCAAATGTAATTGTACATTTCAAAGAATTCTCCAAAACCTCTGCCATTCCCTCATTTAAGGCCACGCTAATAAAACATCAATATACAAAGACTCCAAAGTCTGCAGCTCTTTATGTGAGAAAAGCGGGGGGAATGATGCTTTTAGATTGAGTTCTTCTGTTGTTAGTAAAAAAGGTGTTTTCACAAATGGGTAGAATAACACCATCATTTCGTCAATTATATGAGGAAATAATATCAGAGCTAAGAACAGAGCTACAGGCAGCACTTGTAGATCTGGGCCATAAAGGCGCATTTGATCTTCTATTAAAAGAAGCCTGGAATCCAGAACAGGCGGCTATGGGTAACTCAACCTTACCAACAATCAGCGACAAACTAAATGTTATGGCATCAATTCATAATAGAAAGCTAATTGCAACATTATCAAGAGAGTTAAAAGAAAAGGATTCCCAGATACAAGAACTGAGGCATAATATTACCACACTTGAAAATAAGCTGGATGATTTGGCTATCAATACCGAGCATAAGAAGGAAGTGGAAAATCAGGAGCCGCAATAATAATGACAAGCTGCGTTGGATGGCTTCTTGATGTTTCTATTGACAATGATCACGTCATCTTATGGATAAAGACAGAAGAAGGACAAACTGTTAAGCTTAGAGATCCATATCATCCAGGATTTTATATTTTACCTAGAAATGAATCCGATGCATTACGTCTTATTCAAATTCTATCCAGAGAAGAAGAGATAGCAGTTAGGTGGGAATATAGGCGTACAAGTCTCTTTGATAGTAATAAGCAAACAAGACTTATCCATGTAAAACTACGATCGTTAAGATATTACCAATCTCTACTAAAGAAGCTAGAACGTGACCGTCAGGTAAAACAATTGTATAATACAGATCTTTTACATGTTCAACAATATCTATTCTCTAAATTAAAGATTGAACCTACAAGCAGAGTGAAGGTAGAATATAATGGATCAAAGCTGCTCGAAATATCCAAGATTGATGACGAAGATGATGTAAATCCTCCCCCGTTTTCGTTACTGTATTTTGATCTTCGTACATATTCAGGGATACTTGCTTCAGATGATGCTATCAGAATAATCAAGCTAAGATATGGTGAAGACGACGTTGAATTTGATAACGGTGAAGAAAAGGTAATTTTGCAGCAATTCTCTGACTACGTTCACGAGAAAAACCCTGACATTATAGTTTGCATGGGTGATTATGATAAAGGTAAAGTACTTCGGTATCTATTTTCCAGAGCAAAGAAGATTGGATTTGATTTACGACTTGGAAGGGATGATGATAATGATGATACCAATCATTATTCTAATACTTTGGAAAATCCTAGGATCGTAGGAAGGATTTGTATCAGCAGTAACTACAGAAAGACAACATATTTTGATGAGTTTGGTTTTGTGGGATTAATAGAGAGAGCAAGATTTGGTTTTCTTCCTTTAGAAGTGGCTGCCAAATATAGCATAAACCGTCTGATAGATAGCAGAAATTGTTTTGAATTAGTCCAAAAAGACTTTGTCATTCCTTCTAAAAGTAACAGCAGCAACAATCATGAGCATGTTAGGACTGTAGAGCAAATAGTTTCAGGGGATAAGGGAGGTATGATAATATCTCCACAGATAGGTCTTCATGAAAATGTGTTGGCTTTGGATTATGATAGTGAATATGCAAATCTAATCGTAAATCATAACCTGAGCTATGAAACTCTTCGTTTATCTCATGAAGCTCGGGGGAAAGTAGTCCACCATCAGCCAAACAAAGGATTACTTCCTAGGATAGTAGAGCGATTTCTCAAAAGACGAGTTTATTTTAAGAGATTATTAAAAGAACTTCCAAAAGACAGCCGAGAGTCTGAATGGTGTGACCAAAGAGTCAATTCACTAAAAAATATACTTGTATGTCTTTATGGGTCAACTGGTTCTCTTTGGAATAGATTCGGAAATGTGCTTGCTTATGAGGAAATCAACAGACTATCCCGAGGAGTACTAATAAAGACAAAAGATATTGTACAAAGGCTAGGTTATGAGCTAGTTTATGCAGATACAGATTCTGTTTTTATCAAGAGCAAAACAGGAAGAGACTATAATGAAATTATAAATACACTTTCAAAAGAAACTGGTCTTTCAATATCAATTGAATACCATTACAAGTTCTTGGTTTTACTACCATTGGAAGCTGATGAGAAGATAGAAGTACTCAAGCACTATTATGGAATCACTTTTGATAATGAGCTAGTAGTAAGAGGCATAGAGATAAGAAGACATGATATACCTAATTTTATAAAGCAATTTCAAACTCAGCTTCTATGCACATTATTTGATTGCAAAGATTCATCTGAATTACTAACAAAAGGATATGAAAATGCTCTCTTACTTGTCACCCAAGCCATAGACACAATTATGACCGGGGAAGGTCTTGATGATAAAGACCTTGTGATCTCCAAGTTACTTAGGCAGAATATAGAAAAATACAAGAGCTTATTCCCCCATGTATCTGCGGCCATACGATTAAGTAAGCATCCTCTTAAAGGTGATACAATTCAATATATCTATACAGACTCACAGCACAATAACCCGCTGTGTAGAGTAGCGCCCATAGAGAACATAATATCAGAGTCCCTACCTCCATACGATAAGGAAAAATATAGAGAAATGGTTCTTGATGCTTCAGAAACAGTTCTAGGGTTTTTTGGGTTTGATAGGACCGTTTATGGAAATCTCAAGACGAATAATGATGAAAGAGGAGAAAGAAGAAGGAAATGGAGATGGTATGAAGAAATATTGGAACAGAGAGTAAGAGACATACATACTGAGACACTTTAATGCTAAGAAAAGGAGTTTCTTTGCAGGATTAGAAAAATATGAGCGAACTAGTACTTGTAGGTTGTTCAGGATGGAATTATGGTGATACTCCTGATAAAGGGGGATGGACTGGTGTATTTTATCCAAATAAAGATACTAAAAGATTAAGGTACTATTCCCAATTCTTTAACACAGCGGAGATGGACTCTATTTTTTATGAAAAATTCTATTCCCAAATGACTAAAAGCACATTTATTGGAATGGTAAGAGCTACTCCAGAGAAAGGATGCCACTGCAGGTTTAAGACCGCAGTTTTCCAATCTTCATAGTATTTCAGATGATAATGCTCTTACGACAGCGAATTACATTCTAGCAATGAGAGTGGAGAGTAACTTGCCTGATATTTATAGATGGAACAATATTAGCATATTATGCAAGTTCTCAAAATACCATATGAATAAACCTTTTGACGTTGTAAATAGAGATGACGTCCATGCATTCTTGGGCAGTTTACGAAAGCCAGAGACCTCTGATCCATTGCATAAATGGATTGGGACTTACAACCAATACAGGATTCAACTTTTAAGATTCTTTAAATGGTTGCATCATCCTGACGTAGATCCTGATAAAAGGTCCTGAGGCGCTTCCGTGTCTTTACCAAGTTTTTCAAAGCGATTTTACTACTACAATAAACTCTATTAAAGTGAGTCTAAAAATAACTTACATTTAGGAATGTGCACTGTGCTAACATATAAAACAATTACCATGAATACTGATTTGATATTACATATGATGATTGCACAGCATGACATTCAACATATATTGTAGCGGCCGTTCAGAAATTTAGACGTATTATACATCAAGCTATAGGTATATACATACACGGGCTTTACGAACTTAATCAGCCTCCCCCCTCTCTGATAAGTATTACATTTTATAATAATCATGATATCAAAATCTGGTTATGAGGAAGAAGAACCCATTACTGCAAGTTCAATCTGATCCATTACAGGTGCAGGAAGTAAGAGAGATCAAACTAAACACTGAACTAAAAGAGATAGACCACGAAATAGAATGTCCTCGCTGCCATGACGTAATGATACTATCATCTGAATTTAATAGGCTAGGCTACTCGTGCGAAAAGTGTAGTTTCTTATTATATCTGACTTAAAAAAGGGTAGAACAATTCCATCATTTAGATTAGCAACATCAGATGAAAAGGAAGAATGGAAGGAATTTCGCAACTGTCTTGGCAAATCGGACAGGAAGTTATTTGATAGAATGTTTTCAATCGAGCGTTTGTATAATTCGGCTTGCTCTTATGCCGCTAATTCTATAAGGATACAGCCAATCTTCATGTCAATTATATTCGATCATTATAAGACATTAAAAAAGTTGGACGAACAGGAAAAGTCAAGACAACTGAAGCTAGATGACATCAAACCTATTAACTAACTGACTACGGAATCAACGAACTAACCAGAATATGGCTATATTCAGTAATTGTAGGAAATGCAGTAGCAATAACGTATTCCATTCAGTTCATGATAGCTCGGTCAAAGCAAATCATATGCGATTCATATGTTTTAATTCTGGTAACGTCTGGATACATCAGAACAATAAGGATTGCCGTATTCTGTAAAAACTATGCTCTACCAAATTTCAGTGATGTATTAACAAACTCAACTCAGTGAATCAATAGTATTGTCTTATGCCTCGATATTTGATAAGATGTTAACGTGAAATCACGTTTCTACATATTGAATCATTATCTGATACAGATCCATTACTCGCAGTTGCAGAAGAGGTCGCACCACTCATTCTTCAAAGATAGGGCTTACGCTACTGAAGAGACTACATTGATAGGATAGAACTTTGAGTTAGTTGTATCGTTAGTTACAACACTTACTTTTAATAATCCCCAAAGGAATATCCACCAGTATAGGTATTTGGGTAGAATTGCGTTTTCTCAATACTATACCGACAATCATCCGGAGGACGTACTTTACTATCCCTGCTAGCATTCATATACCATGTGCTGACTTGATAATAACCATCTTTCGCTAGACCAAGTCTAACTACAAATTTTAGTAATCTGCTTCTTGTATCGCTTCTGCAACCTTTACCTTTGCAGAATTAATCTTATTCTGTCTAACTCTATTCCTTAGCAATTGAAGAAAGATTTCAGCATCGTCTAAAGACTTGTCATCTTTGATTGATATGCTTCCGATTCCTGGCACGCTTATAGTCCCAATTTCCTTAGACTTCGAATTCGACATCAATTTTGATCCTTTCAGGATTAAAATTATAGCAATTTGAATCTAATAGTCAACACTTTCGAACCTAGATGGTGATATCACTAACTAACCATGAAACTCAAGTATGTTGCATATTTTTAAAATGGCCAGAGTTATTCTGTCCATGTTGTAAAATGAAATAAAGATTAAGGCCGAGGAATGCAAGATTTAAACTATGAATGAAGGTTATTTCATAGTATATGGCTAGAATAGTATATCGTGACGGCAAGAACTACTGTCTAGATTGCAATGAATATATAGAACATATTCGAGAACATATAGAAACCCGTCACGCTGACCCTAATCAGACTTAGATTAAATCTAACTCCAAAAAGGCTAGAATTAGCCTCCTTTGCCTAGAAATATGGAAAGGTCTAGAGATCTAATACAGTATCGAATAAACACTGCGACGATATACAACATAAGGCCATAGCAGTGTTAGTAGTAGCATAGTATTTAATGATGAAAGGAAAAAACCCTCAGTTGTCTCTTTCAGTTTCAACATCTTTTATTCTTTCCTCTCTCAATTCGTTCCACCATTTCTTCTGTTTGCTGCTTCTAATCCCTCTGTTCTCAGATCTTCTGTAAAGAGCCATCAAATCCAAAATACCCTAACACTGTTTCAGCAGCATCAAGCAATAGATCACGATATTTTTCTTTATCATATGATTTAACTATATCTAGACTCCAATAATAGCACTCGATGATGACTTTGACATAATCACCGTAACAAAACATGCACTACTAAAACATGGCTTTTGATGTTTTCAATTGAATTCTTGAATGACATACTGAATGAATTAGTTTGTTAGAAAGGTATTATAATGCCATAAGCATACATATTGTATAATTTAATGCATTGTTCTGGTCATCAACTTGACTATGAAAAGAAAAGTGTCAAGATCACATGGCTACGATGCAAAATCTGTGGTAATGTTC
>JANWJI010000146.1 GCA_025449515.1 Nitrososphaeraceae archaeon
AAAAAATTTGTATTCAATTAGACCCATGAAGATACTCACATTATTAACACCCTCAGTAGTTTCCTGCTTAAAATAAGATAGGAAGTAAGATTTGAATATGAATATGCCTCGCATCATCGAGATAAACATGAAACCTGTGAGACCAATTTTTCGAGATCCTTAGTACCAATCATATCATGAACGAGTGTTTGTCTTCTAAATAATTGAATCTCCATTGGAGAACAGGACAAGAGAGGATATGGGGCGGTTGCGCCTAAAATTCTACCGTGTCTATTTACCCCATTTTTGTGCAGAGATAGTAACGCTTGGCCCGATCTATGGCCTTTTACATCAGTACCACATACAATAATATGATGTAAGCTTGGATTTTTTATACTGAACTTTATCATCATATCTATTCCCTTGTTTTCGGATAGCAATCTGCCGACAATTAATATTTTATTCATCAAGTTAGGAGTCTTGGCGATATCTACTAGTAAATCCATACTTGAAAGAGTGCAAATGGCAATAGCCGATCCCTTTCCAAAGTAACATTCCTGTTTTATTGGGAGGACAATCTCGCAAGCTTTCCCGACAGCATTATCAATCTTCCTTTTTACTATAGCGAACATGACTTCATCGGAATGGTGATGCTCAGAATACACTCTCTCTGCAGTCCTATGAAGCCAATAGGGCTTCTATTATATATTCGGTATTCATACTATCATGTCTAAAAATTAATACAATTGTCTAATTTCTTTACGGCGGGCTATTGCTGTGGTCTGGTGAAATCTAGTAAATGATTATGCAACCGGGTAAGGCGCAAAAATACCAAGAGCTTTTCATGGAATATTATTCTAGATAAACTATATTCATTATTCGTGAGGGAAACTGTCTATACCACGTATGGGGGGATTTGACAATAATTTCGTTCGGAATTTCATCAAATTAGGTTGAAAATATTAGATTTGTCTGAATTTTATATCAACCTCGGGTGTGGAGCTGTTTTAAAAACTGTAAATAGGTTAGACCTTAGGCATTGGTTCCGAATAAAAGAAAGAATAATGCCATAAAATGCCTGAATAGTAAATGTATTATGATCGATTTGTGATTCTGATACAGGAAAGTATTGCCTCAAAGATGTCAGAGAAAGCTCATTAAAAGAGGTGCAGAGGCAGACATTTTTGTGATCAGTTGGTTTGGAGAAAAGGCTATTTCAAAAATAAGAAAACCCAAGCCCTATCGAAATGCATTGCTGGACAGCGATATTCGCAAAAAAAGGACGATTCACGAGGCTAATATGCTTTCTGCTACGAAATTAGCGGGAGTTACGACTCCGTTCATTTATTTTGTTGATCCCAAAGACGCAGAGATCGTAATGGAATGGGTCGAAGGCGATAACGTAAAGGATCTAATTGACTCTGAATTATCAGCAGAAATTGGAAGGTATGCTGCCCGCATGCATTCTAGAAATATCATTCATGGGGATCTTACAACTTCAAATTTTATCTTTAATAAGAAAGATCACAAACTAACTGTAATCGATTTTGGGCTTTCTTACTATTCCGAGCGTTTTGAAGACAAAGCTGTCGATGTGCGTTTAATCAAGGAGATTTTCGTCAGTGCCTACGCAAATGACTATGAAGGCCTCTATTCTAGCTTTTTGTTGGGTTATAGGGATATCAGTGGAGATGGTCATATGACGGCAAGGATTTTAAGTACAGTTCAAGCGATTGAGAAAAGAGGTAGATATGCAAGAATGACTTGAATTATACGGAATTATAGCAGTTTTGTAATAGATATAAGTAATTCCCTCAAAAGTCCGTTTAATGCCGGTTTCACTGATACGCAGAGGTATGCTTGTATCATACATCAGGATCTGATTCCAATTCTTCTCTTGAAGCCAAGCTGTTGAGAACAGTCTAAAGTGACCAAACTGACGACGAAAATGCCGACGAAAATGACGATATATTAATATCCGTCATAATATTGAGGAGATTTATTGAGAATTCCAATAGCTGAAGAAACAAGACAGGAGGTCATAACGAAATGGCTTAGTGGATGGGCTAGGGATAAGATCGCTGGTGAGATAGGTGTAGGCGCAGGTACTGTGACTAATATTATTGCAAAGTGGACTGACGAGGTAGGAATCCCAACAGCTGGTGCGATTAGAGAGTTAAGCGTAGAAATTCGAAGGGCGGGTATGAGTATTCGTGAGTGCGTAAGAGGGATGCGTATTACACGAGTTTTGTCCAGTAAGATGGTAGACGACGAAGTTATTCAATTTGAATTATTTGTAGATAAAGTATATAATAAATGTAAATATTTGAATATTTCACCCGATCATCTTGTTGAACTTGCGAGTGAAATATGGGAGCTATCTAAAAACATGCCGACATCGCAAATTCCATCTCATTTGGATGAAAAGGTGAAAGAGAAGGAGAGTTTGGAAACTGAGATAAAGAAGCTTAATACGGACAGAAGCCGTGCATTAGAAGAATACAACAAGATACTCCAACAATCTGATACTACAGGTGAAACGCTAGAAGAATATAACGAGGTCCGTGGTTACCTTTCAGGATTTGGATTAGGGATAGCTGATCTTAACAGACTGAGGCTAGCTCTTCAAAATGGGGAGAGACATAATTTCGATGTCAATCAGATCGTACAGATAATTTCCAGGAGTCAATCACTTGAGTACGAAGAACAGGAATTACAAAAGAGACTAGCAAAAGAACGAGACGACCTCAGCGTTACCAAGAATACTAAGAGAGTCATAGAGATGGACATGGACCAAAATGCAGCAAAGATAAAATACTGCGACGATTTGAGTTCACTAGGTTTTGGTCTTGATGAGTTGACAAGGCTTAAAGACGCTCTAGTAGAGATTGCGAAAGACAGGGATAGCGGCAGTTCGGTTGATAATGCGACGGACATAGTCAAGCTATTTTTCAAACAAATCGAGGAATTCCGGAATTTGGAGTCTAGAATAGAGTCACTTAACAAAGAAAAAAATGGTATTGAAGAGGCACGTAAAATGCTCATCAATGAGATGCGGGATTTCATTGGACAGACAAAAAAAGATGTAAAAGAGGTGTCCGACCTGGCAATTCAAGCCATTAAGGTGGCTCAAGAGGACAAGAGGGACGTGGCTCCACATAACAATAGCAAAGATATCACTTAACGCCTCAAATATGTTTAAGGATTAATAAATACAATCAACGAAACCCTACCAAATAAGTGAACCCGATCTGGAGTATAATGAAATATTTCTGATTAGTAAAACTTTTCGGATACTCTGCTAATTTGACCTAGCCTAGTTTTTATGATTGCCGTTGGTTTAAAGACTATGGTTTATGAAGTCGCTCAGCTTTGCTAGTACTAATTGGGATAAGTTTATGGAAATAGAATCCATCCTTCACCGGTATAATCTAGAGATAGCATTTTGTAAACTGGAAATTGAGGAGATCCAATCAGATTCAATAAATGAAATAGCATTAAGAAAATCTCAATATGCATTTTCAAATATAAACTGTCCAGTTATAGTCGAAGATGATGGATTGTTCATTGATGAGCTAAACGGATTTCCAGGCCAATATTCTGCATTTGTGTTCAAGACCATTGGCAACAAGGGCATATTGGACTTGCTTCGAAAGTATGAGAATAGATCTGCAGTATTTGTTTCGATTATCGCATTTTGTGATGGTCAGACTCCACAAATCTTTGAGGGCAAGATAAGAGGCAAGATATCTAAGAATATAACAGAGGGAGGATGGGGATTCGATCCTATATTTATTCCCGGCATTAATGATTTGAGCTTCGGTCAGTTGCAAGACATTAAGAAAAAACAAGAATTTTCACATCGATCCAGAGCTCTTTTGCAGTTTGTAGAGTGGTATAAAACACAACAAAAATGAGTTAAAGAAAATTAATTGATTGCGGTAATGTGTGTATATATTTTAAACAGTTCCATAAAATGTTGTTGAGATTATATTTATCATACTGCACTATACAATAAACTATACGTTTGTTTTGTAAAAATTATCTTTCCGAAAATTATTCATAATCTTTATATAAAATACTACATCTAACACTGTTAATGAACAGAAATCTAAAAGTCGCAACATTGGGACTAATACTCGCAGCGGTGTTGGCCTTTGGTATTGTAGCAACAACAGGTATCGTAACAACAGGAAACCTAGTTGCTCCAGTACATGCTCAAGCTCCTCCACCACCACCGCCCAGTAATGCAACCGGCGGCAACATGACCGGCAATATGACAAAGTAAAAATTCTTAATTCTTGTCAAAAATCAGGAATAAGAAACTTCCTTTTTTATTTTGAATGTGGACACCAATTTTTTTTAAGCGAAGTTTTTTTTATATAAATATAAAAATGAATCATTATGTACACAGTTTTTCATAGACTACTATTATGATTATAAAATATTGATAACGTTGACTTAGCCCAGTTTGCTCATTGATCAAACTTGTATGATCGGGCATTGTGTATGTGTATGTCTTAGGATTTGGAATTGGCTAGTCTAATAGTCAAAAAAACAATTGAGAACAATTTATTAAACTGAAAGAAAGACTGATCTTATTAGAGCATCAGAGTACCAACAGGTATTGTAAAGCAGCAGAGAATCCGCAGATACGAATTCCAAGTCATAATATTATATACCCTGTGGACCTGCGGCTGGCGGTACTAAGTGGCGCTCTTGATATTTGATGTAGTAGAAACCAAGTCCAACACTTTGAATAAGTGTCAAAAGGCATAAAAAAGATATCCTTTATCCAAGCATCCTATAATTGTTGATATATTTATACGGAAAATGGCTGATTACCAAGCTCTACGGGAAGTAGTCGAATAGTTGACCCCTTATTTTTTATTTGTTCTATGAATTCAAATTTATCGGAATAGGCACATAGCTCTCATTTTCGAAAACTCAGATCAAGCCCATTTGGTCAGACAGGATTCGAGTGGATTAGATTTGATTAGGTTAAGATCATATTATAATCATAATAATAATAATCGCTAAATAAAAATTAAAATCTAAGATAAAAGAAGATTGATTTCTTCTTCCCCATACGGTTGCTAGCTAACCAACTTGTTTGGTATGGCCGCCAGTTACGGTCATTTCTTTGGTTGTTGTTCGCTAGATACCATACTGCTGCCCTTTGCAGGCACCCATGTTC
>JANWJI010000147.1 GCA_025449515.1 Nitrososphaeraceae archaeon
AAGTCATATAGCTGTGAATCCAAATGATAATCTCGTCTACGTAACGAGCCAAGATGCCAATGCAATTACTGTGATAGATGGTAATACGGACAGAATTATTGGACAGAACAAGTCATGAAATTGATCTCATTATCACCAAGGTTCCTTGCTCCTCTATATTCTAGCTACGTCGAACCGATGTGTTATAACGTAAGCCGAGCAAGCTGACTCTATAGACATTGGATTATACATTTACGTAAAAATCACGTCTGTCAAATATTGATAATGTGCTTGTCTAAAGCAATAAGGCTATAATATTTGGTTATGTAATGATTGCATATAATGCCGCCATACGAAGGAGGGAGTGATTTAAACGTCGAAAGGAAGAGATCAATTCTCGTTGTTGATGATGAACCAGACATCGTAATTACATTAAGGACAGTACTCGAAAGAAATAACTTTAGGGTAGATACATACACCGAACCTCAGCAGGCGATAAAAAACTTCAAGCCTGATGCTTACAACCTCTTGATATTAGACATAAAAATGCCACAAATGAATGGGTTTGAGCTATATAAAGAATTAAAGAAAATAGACGAAAAGATCAAAGTATGCTTTTTGACCGCCCTGAGTGAGTTACATGACTATGACGCCTTCAAGGGGGAAGTATTTCCTAAATCTGGCCAGAGGTATTACGTACAAAAACCAATAGAAAATGATGAGATCTTAGATAGGATCAATGAGATTCTTGACTCTCCTTAAGTATGATATATAGAGGGTTATCAATAGCTTTAGTGGACGTTACTATCGACTCCCTTTCTTTAGAGTAGGGTGATCTCTGAATATTATAATTCCATTCGCAGAAAATTTGATCTAATTTAATTTCTTCAGTATTCTAGATTTCGTTATTGCCGAATCATCTGCGCTTTCGATCCGTGTCGACTCTTACTTATACTTTGTAGTAGTAATAAGATATCATTTACTCTTTGTAAGAAGATAATCTAACTGATTTGACCTAATGAATGGATCTAGATATTATTGTATAATGGAATGATAGCACAAGTTAGGGACCCACATGCTCCTATTTCCAACTTCTAATTGAATCTGCTTGCGCAATATTGACGTTTTGTATTAGCAGTACCTACCTTCCTGGAAAAACTGGACATTATTTTATCTTATGACATCCTACACCCTACCGATTAGGTCAACTTCACTCAAGGTTTACATTGAAATATGCGTGAGTTTGTCAATTCAAGTAACGTAATTATATAGTATCAAGAGATTTATTGGCGAATGAAAACATTATCGTGCCGCGAGGCAGGATTTGATTGTGATTATGTAGTTAAGGGTGAAACCGAAGAAGAGATCTTTAAAAGTGGAGGAGAACATGCCATGAAGGATCACGGAATGAAGCCGGAAGACATTACACCAGAGTTTAAGGAGAAGTTAAGAGGATTAATTAAGACTTCATAGATATGTCCTTTGTGGAAAGTCTAGCCTGTTAATAGACTTCGTTTAAGATTTTGTTACGAATGATAAGGCATTGCTATATGGATCATTTAATATCTGGAGAAATTTGCTAGTTTCTAATACAAGTTGCCTACACATGCTGCCTATAGTTCTTCCATTATGGAAATTTAGCCAAATCCGAGTAATAGGCCGCGCTTTGTTTTTTGATTAATTTGCATTATGATAATTACAAGTATCGGGACATCGCAGATGGCCTAAAGCCTAATAAATTACGATTATACTACAGGACGGGCAAATTCATAACTGGGAAGAAGCGTTGTTCTTGACTAGACATTTAAAAATGACGAAACATCTGATACTGTATATTCTTCTTTTATTCATACCCGCAGCTATAGTTTCCGATTTAATTCATAGTGACCACTATGTGACTTTCGTATTCGCTTGTGTTGCCCTAATCCCATTATCGAAAATGATTGGAGATTCCACTGAACACCTAGGTTCACATTATGGTGCCACTGCTGGTTCATTACTTAATGTAACATTTGGCAATGCGCCAGAATTAATAATAGCAACTTCAGCAATGAACGCTGGTCTCTTTACATTGGTCAAAGCATCTATCACGGGGTCTATCTTAGGAAATATTCTCTTAATCCTAGGATTGAGTCTTATTGCAGGAGGATTTAGACATAAAGAGCAACGATTCAACAAGGAAAATACAGGTATGCAAACATCGATGTTATTCATAGCGATAATAGGATTGACCATCCCAACAATACTAGCTGCAACTACCTTAAACCTCAGTACAGAAGCCAATTCAAATGGGCAGAAAATACAAGTTTTGAGCGAGTTGGTAGCTTTTATACTCTTGGCAGTCTACGTTTGTGGCATCATATTTACATTTGTGACTCACAAGCATCTTTTTACCCAGGATAATGAAACAATCGAGGCGGAGATTCAGAATGGAAAGACCAAGGGAATCGTGAACAAAGACAAGCAGTTGTTTATTTGGAGCAAAAGGAGATGCTTCATGATTCTTTCATTTACTATCATAGGAGTGGTTGTAATGAGCGAAATACTAGTTGGAACAGTATCAATTGCAGCCAAAGAATTTGGATTTGGAGAACTATTTATCGGAGCGATCATTGTCGGTATAATCGGAAATGCTGCGGAACATAGTAGTGCCCTGATACTTGCAGCAAAAAATAAGCTTGATTTATCCATAGGTATTGCATCTGGATCTGGAACTCAAGTTGCTTTGTTTGTTGCCCCAACACTAGTGATTATAGGTATGATAATTCATCAACCCTTTACACTCGTTTTTACTACGTTTGAATTAATTGCATTATTGTTGGCAGTGATAATACTAAACTGGATTGCACATGATGGAAAAAGCAACTGGTTCGAAGGCGTCATGCTTACGTGCGTCTTTATAATAATTGCAATAGGCTTTTACTTTGTAGGTTAGTTCCCCTACTAGACAGAAAGATTATACGATGACGACATTTTTTGTCTTTGTTTATGTTCAAGGTATCTCTCCATTTTGAACAAGATTCATATTTTCTATAGTTCATTATCACTAAATAATTCATTTACTAAGTTGGAAAGTTATTATTTTTATGTATAACTTTGTTTTACGTTCGCAGACAATGTAACCCTGATTTGACACTATTGATAAATTTCGAGGTTCGTTACAACGATTACCTATAATTCAAAATAGGTTTTATGATAAGGCCAGGTACATGACGCCCGTGTAAGTTGTAGATTGTCAATAATCATAATACACTCTGGTCTTAATCTACTAATAATGCGATTGTCGTAATTAATATTACAGGATTTTTCAAGATTACGTTCACGGCTTCCAACAATTCGACAGTGGCACTAATATTTCGGTGATTCCGAAAGTAAAGTTTAACCACTGAGATCGTTATTGAGCCGTTTAAGTCCGATAATATCCTTTATCTCTTTAGAACCGGTTCTCGTAATAAGCTTCGAAATCGTTGGGTTAGCATTTTTATCCATTATCAGTACGATCTTTCCATTTCGCAAAACGGAAAGTGTTAAATTTTCGTGTGCCAAACATTCTGCAAGTTCCTTTGTGGTAGATAATTTATCTAGTATACTCGCCTCACCACTTAATGGGAATACCTTATCAACCTCTTCACGGATATCCAAATAGAAATCAATACTCTCTTCATGGTTTCGCTTTAACTCTATAGCGTTTTGATCGTCAATTTCACTTCTGACTCATCCATTAATCACATATTCCGTAATTTTTTGCTACCAAACTGAGTAATCGTTCAAGCTCTGCTTTTCGGTTATCTGTCCTCATTACTGCTCAGTCGTTAGCATTATCTGATCAGTCTCCCTCCCACGCATGGGTTTGGGCCGCAGTGCATTCCTAAAATCATAAATCCTGCAAGATATCCCGGTATTTATCGTAAAAAGTGCGTCTGATGGCGACGCAATATATCTAGTCCATCGTTCGCAGGAACCGTAGAAATTATGCATAAAACATAAAACAACATGTCGAAATGACAGTATAATAGTTTTGCTTGTAGTGCGTATACGATTAAGTTATCCTCAAGTTGATTGATTTTAATAAGCCGCTCTAAGAATATATTTCCAGAAGCATCAAATTGATGGCCTCCGTCAAAGAGACAATGACTTTGGATAATTCACGGATATAGTAATAAAACTTACACTATCTTGTAAAGAAAGACATCCACCTGTCTTAAGCCTTGAGCAACCCTAACAGATGTGTCACTGTTCAACCAATTGGTCTAGTCTAGGACAATTGACCAGTATTGAGAGCTAATTTTCACTAGAGAATTAGATGTATCCCGTCAACAGCGATCTGACACACAAAGCGCAAAGGTAACGAAATATTCGAACGGACGCTCCTGTTGATTGGTGGTGGAAACGATTAGCTCGTTTCACACCCACTTCCATCTTGAGAAGTCCGCATATAAAAGATAAAAGGTTGATATTACCTTATCGCAAAAAGATATACGACAAATAATCATTTTGAAGAGTTGTTTTACTTGTGGGTACGATGAAAGTATTCCTTTCAAGTGTAATTATTGTGGCGAATGGTTTTGTCATCTGCATAGAATTCCAATAAACCATTCATGTCCATTCGTTAACGAATACGTTGAAAAGAGAAAAGCCATGATGCAAGATGATTTTGTTGGACATTCGGCAAATTCATCAGTTCTAAGGTCGCTGCTTAGAGCAATGAAGATAAAGAGTTCCAAGACCGAGTTATTGCATCTATCTATTGCGACGCTACTGGTAATGGCAGTTGGTTTATCCTTTAATCATTATCGATACATTTCTTGGCAGTTTCTTGCCATCTTTGTTAGTGCCTTTCTTATACACGAGTTAGCTCATAAGTTTTTGGCGCAGTATTATGGTAGCTGGGCCGAATTTCGTGCACAATTATATGGTTTAATAATTACCGCGATATCTGCTATACCAATTATGCCATTTAAATTCATTGCACCTGGGGCGGTTATGGTCGGTCTATCAGACAAAAGTAGATTCGGAAGGGTTGCATTAATTGGTCCTATGACCAATTTGATCATGGGTTTTGGATTTCTGATGTCAAGCTATTTGTTTCCGTACAGTTCGTATATGTATGTCGGAGCATCATTCAACGCATGGATAGCGATGTTTAATTTATTGCCTTTCGGAGTACTGGATGGACAAAAAATATTTGACTGGAACAAGATTGTTTGGGCTTGCACTATGGCTTCTACAATGGTTTTATTCATAGCTTCCTATCTCTGAATATCTAGATTTCATGGTTATAATTCGCAGAACACACTTAACCCATTATGGTGAGCGAGATCCATTTGAGTGATGATCTAGGAGATTCAAACCTCACCGTAAGTGACTTTGCAAATACCTTAGACGCTGCTATCCGCACTTTACTGGAAGAGCAATCTACAGGGCTCATAGCTGGAGGAAAGATCTCTAATAAACTTGTAGAACTTGAAATCCCAGAAAAGCTCGTAGTAATCGGTGACATACATGGCGATTTACGGGCGTTACATAATATCCTTAAAAAAATCAAGATTGATAAATTTGTTCTGAATCATAATAATAAGATTATTTTTTTGGGTGATTATGTCGATAGAGGATTAGGTTCTATCGAGGTCTTGTATACAATATGTTCGCTAAAAATCCAGCATCCACATTCTGTCGTACTGATGCGCGGAAATCACGAAGCGCCGGTAGAGTTTCCGATCTCCTCGCATGATCTACCAAAGAGAATGACTGAAAGATTTGGCAGACGAATTGGTACTGAAATATATCAAACGAAAATTATGGACCTATTTCACTTGCTGTATCTCATCACAATTATTAAAGGAGAATTATTCCTTGTTCATGGCGGTGTCCCGACAGACCTCAGTAATATAACTATGAAATTTAATGAGATAGTGCCTAACGAAACAGGCTTGTTTGGTGATATGTTGGAAGAAATATTGTGGAACGATCCCAGAATCCTTCCAGATGGAAAAGATTGGGAGAATTCCAGAAGAGGTTTGGGTAAACACTTCAGTTCAAATGTCTCTAAAAATTGGCTAAGCATTTCAAAGACTAAGGTAATAGTTAGAGGTCATGAACCATGCAATGGATTCAAACTCGATCACGACGGTATGGTCTTAACTCTATTTTCGTGTAATGAGGCTTATCCCAAATTTAGCGTAGGTTATATCTCGACTTCAGGCATACGATTACACTCAATTAGGAACGGCTTTGATCTATCAGAAATGGTAAAGATACTCTAACACCAATCAAGAACCTTCTCTAAAGTTATTTTTATCTCAAGCATTTGTAAACAAAAAAGTCGCGGCTTCACGCCATGCTCCAACAACAGATCGAGATCGATAGATTCCCTTTAAGACCATCTCTCTGACGTCATAACCCGCTTCGGGGTACAGTCCCACATGGTTCGGTACTAGCAATAAGTGTAACCGATATTTTTGAATAAATTTGTAAGACTTCAAATAATCAATATTCTAATGGAAATCCTAAATATTCCGATGAGGGAACAATTATTGTTCGATACTACCACGGTGTCAGATGGAAAGTGTTGCTTTAATCTCCTTACATCGTTTTCTTAGCGATACTGTTGAGATATCAGCCACTTGACAAATTTCGACCTGTCTAAGAAATTCATTACAATTCTGTGAGGCAAGATAAATTACCGCACCTGCCAAGGCTCTTGGATTTTTGCCGATAGATATTCGATTCAGCTGAACTTCAGAATATACCCTCAAGGCTTCCCGTTTAGTTCTCTCACTTAGATTCAATCTATTGGAAATGAGGGTTACATAGTCCGGCCCGTGCAGAACTGGCATTTGTAAAGAGAGTTCCTTTAAGATAAGCTTGTAATGTGACATAACATCCTTGCTAGACAAGTTACAGACAGCCGCCACGTCGGATATCGTTTTTGGAGTCGCAGTCTCCCTACAAGCTGCATAAAGGGCAGCTCCAACTAGGCCCAGAGTTGATCTACCCTTAGCCAATTTTTTGACAGCTGCCTTTCTATATATATATGCGGCGCTTTCCATCACCGCTTGACTCAAGTACAGCTTGTCTCCAAAATTATTAAGAAATTTCAAAGCCTTTTCCAAGTTTCGAGAAATGGAATCATTTAGTTGTGATCTATTATTCCAAGTTCTTAGTCTCTGCATTTTCAATCTTTGTGCAGGTTCTAGAGCCTTCCCCCGAGCATCAGTGTCGCCTAATCCTATCAAGGTTGACAGACCTTTATGGTGAATTGCTAATGATTCCGGCATTCCAGTCCTGGATCTGTCGCTGAACCCAGATTGCGCACTAAATGCCGCCCCGCTCTCATTATTAAAGAACTTATCGTTCGCGACGCAACCGCACGAACTGCAAACGTATTCGCTGGAGATCATATCAAAAATGACTGTATAACTATTGCATTGATCACAATATGTGGCATCATTAAAATCATTTAACTTGCTCTCTGAAGGCATTTAATGGTTAACAGGCTCCATCAAAACAACAGGCCAAATGGATTTTTATCCCTAGTTTTTCTAGAAATCAGATTCTCATAGTATTCTATAGTTATTTGCCTATTATTCTAGGCTATAGATCAATTTGATTAGATATTCTAATGTACTAAGCAGCGAACACATGGTTCTATAAATCGCATTCTAGAAAGAGTGTACTCATATTAAGTTAAACTTACGATTCTATATGGTACAAGGCCTGATAATGGATATTTTGACTATTATCTGGCTTTTGAATATTCCTATAGCTTTTATTGCAATATTCAGATGTGTAATGAATAAGAGGATCTTCGTGGATAAAAATCCCATAAGGATTCATAATGATCCCATAATAATTTTTCAAATTACTACTAGATCAGCCACTAATACCCCAGTAGTCTTCCGTGGGATACGTTCAATAATCGATTCATGTTCCCAGATTCATTATTCAAAATATCGGATATCTGTGGTAACAGACGATAGTAGAGACATCCAGAAATTAAGCGATAGGAAATGCGAGGTCATAGTTGTAGACAAGTCGTTCAAGACTTCGGCAATAAAGAAAGGCAGAGCTTTGCAGTATGGAGTAGTTCATCGTCGCGATTGCGCCCAGAATAATAAAGATTATTGGATTTTTCATCTGGATGACGAAAGCTTTCTTACTTCTCAAACTGTTCTTTCACTTCTAAAGTTTATCAGAGAAGGAAATGGACTGGCTGCTGAAGGCCCTATATTTTACCCACTGAAATTTGAGTCTGCAAACTTCCTTACAGCTCTTGCAGAATCGGTCAGACCTTTCTCTTGCTATGATTGTGTGTCTCAAATGACAAATGGCGCCATCATCAAAACTCCTCCATTACACATGCACGGCAGTAATCTATTGGTTAGATCTGATATCGAAGATTCAATAGGTTGGGATTTTGGACCCACACTCGCAGAGGACCAACTGTTTGGTTATAAGATATATCAGAGATACGGTGCTAATTCATTGGGATGGCATGGTGGGATTTTATTGGAACAGCCCCCGTTGAACATTAAAGATCATTTTATGCAAAGGCGCAGATGGGTTGTGGGGAGTCTTCAGAATATCGATGAATTTTCCTGTCTCCACAAGCTAAAAGTTATTTATAAATTAACAACTTATTTTCTTGGCTTTGCTGCGGGGATAACTTCGATCGCTCTTTCTATTTTAATGCACGTGCCCTTCATACTAGCGGTCTTTGCTGCAAGCGGGAGTGCGGGAGCAGCTAACGTAGACATGATGAATGGCACTTTTAGCAAAACCGTAGATGTACTCTATAGTGAATCTATATTTCATCTTTGGTCTGGAGGATCATATTATGAAATAGCTATTGCATCCTTGATTTTTATTTCATCACTTGTATGGTTATTTTCATACCAATTAGGATTATTCTTAAACTTACGATATTCTAAAGTAAAATTGAGTAAGAAATTTTTTATGCATATTCAAACTCTCGTACTTTGTCCGATTCTTGGATTGATCGAAACATTTCCAGCCTTTTTTGCCATTATTGAATACGGCTTTAAAAGGAGATCCGCAAACAACCATACTACTCCAGTGTACGATTTTTATGTGATAAATAAGTAATAGCTGGTGATCCTACTTGAAGGATTACGTATTTACATATTATGATCCTTTATAATAGCAGTATGTGATTCCTAAAAGATACGAAACTTATTGTATTGCCGATCGGGATCAGAAAAAACAGTAAATACAAAATCAATAATAGTGTTCTGATCGGTTTGATCACAATTTACTCATTAGGCCAGTACAAAACTTGGGCAAGAACCTGTTACCCTTAATGCCTTGCCATCTTGTTTAAACTTACATATGAACACGACCCAGTTTAAACCTGTTTATGGAATCAAGAAAAAGATGATGTAGCTGGTTCAGGAAAATGCTATTAATAGATAACGAAATATTCTGCATAATACAATATGGAAGAATCTAGTGAGATATCTTTAGAATTGGGTCAAGTTTGATTCGAATTCATACAGACCCTCACTATTATCCTGGAGGGGATGGGATTCGAACCCATGAACCCCTGAAGGACGGGATCACTCATCTGGATCTACCTACGCATGTGTTTTACATTACGTACCTTGATCTTGAGTCCTGCGCGTTTGACCGGGCTTCGCTACCCCTCCACGATATGATTCCAGTAAGGTTCCTTATTTCTTGCTTACTATTTGTGTTCATATAATTGATCACTGAAGACGAATAGAATGGGCCGAATTGGGGAGGTTAGATGCTTGTGGTAGATATAGTTCAGTAAATATAACCTGACTTTCCAGAACCTTTATTATTGCAGTGTAACAATCTGAAACAAGTAATGAAGATCACCGAGTTAAAACCAGGAATGCGAGGAGTAAACGTAGAAGGACGAATAGAGAGCATAACTGAGCCAAGGACTGTAAATTTGAGAACTGGGGGAACTGCACAGGTTGCTGATGCTATGGTTTCTGATGAAACAGGTAGTATAAAACTATCTCTCTGGGACGATCAAATCAATTTGGTAAAAGACGGAGACAACGTTACTATTGAGAATGGGTATACTCAGTCATTTCGCGGAGAGAACAGCCTTAATATAGGAAGATATGGAAAACTGAAGAGACTGTAGAATTCTAGTTTTGTTACCTATGGTGCATATGCAAGCATCTTCCATAGGTTTTGTTTTAGAATTTATAATATGAATCGGATAGGTTACTAGCCTACCCCCTCCTCCTAACTAATATATCCCATGTCGGATGGCCTGGTTTGAACCACTGATCGTTGCTCGTCTTGTTGTCTTAGACTGCCGGTTATCTGTTGCTCTATTGTCTTTATCAACATCTCAGTGTCTTTCGCTCTTCTCTCAATATTAGTCATATCTATCTTTAGATGCAAGATTGTTACAAGCGTTTCCAGAATTGACTTTGATGCCTTAGCATCTATTACAAATCCGGATGTTTCGGCTAGTAAGCACGTCCCTCTCATTCCTCGACGTTTTGCGATCCCAACAATGATTCCATTCATACCTGTTATACTCCCGCCCTCCATTGTATGGACGTGTAGTTCATGGAAGCTTCTTATCGCATCTAGATCGCCTGCAGTCCCAAATATGCGTGGATCAGTTACAAATGAACCCGTAATGTATGCCGCCAATGTGAATACTTGGCCTGTGTTAAATCTCGCCGCAATATCTAGGATTTCCTCGGCAAGAAAATATTCAGAATCAGGATTGGATGGCTGGGAGTCTCCACTAAGCAGAAGTAGACCGACTCCGTAGGAAGTAGACACATTTGAATAGAATAGATAATTTTTTAAAAGATCTGCAGTACCGTCTGATTTTATTAATAATTGGGCAGGAAAGGAAGTGGAGTAAATATCAGCTAGATGAGTCGCATCGAGTTCGTGTATTAAATGGTCTACAGCTAATTTACCAACATAACCACTTCCTGGAAAACCACAAATCAAGACAGGACTACATGTAGCTGGAGTATTTTTTGTAGAATAAACTATGTCAATTTCGGGATGATTGGATCTCACGTACAGTGTGATAATCATTTAGATTATAAACTGTTTGTGCAGTAATTCCAATGGTTGTCCTCACTAATGCCTGGTTCAGAGAGCAGCAAGCCAGGAGGCATCTGAAATTGATATACAATGACCCAATCGCAACTATTGTGGCAAATTAAGCCACCACAGATAGATAGGAGACAGTTTGGCAGCTCAGATCGCTATGAGCTACTAAGGGAGGGGTCAGGTTTTCATCTATTCACATCGGCAAGTCATGTCTTCGTCGTCTCTCCAACTTTTAATTCGGCGGATTTCCTTTTCACCCTAGATCCAAACAAGATAGCCGTAAAGACCACAAAAACACCGCAAGTCAGTGCGAACATAAATATTTCATCAGCCATTTTACGCGTGTATATACTACCACCTTTTTTAAAGGTATTGGAACATTGACCTACGACGGGATGTACAAGGAGGTCCGTGATTACTTAGGTAAAGAGAATGCAAGAGCCAATTGTAATTCGAAATATTTGCTATATAATAGCACGACCAGATTTAATTTAGTTACAAGGGACTTCGATTTGAATTGACATTCAAGCGTATTTGGATCATAAGAATATCCGGGATCGGAATGGTCAACCAATTAAATCTAATAAAATGCGATCAGTTGATTTAGCTGTACTCCGGCAATTGATAATCAAAAGACGATGCTTAGTATTAATAGTAAGGAGATCTGATCTAGTTTAGGAAGAATTGCCGTTAAGGTCAACAGGTTGGACTAACAGAGGATGGTTGGAAATCGTTGAATTCATACTCTCTATGTGCAAAGATGGGTCCCGAAAAACGCATGTCATGTATCGATGTAATCTCAATTCGAAACAAATCAATGAGTATTTGGATTTCCTGTACCAGTGTTCAATGCTTGAAAAAACTCCCGAGCATCCCAATTCCAAGAGGTATATATACAAAACCAGTAACCTCGGAAGAGAAGCTATTGATAGTTATCATAATTTGGTCAGCCTATTTAAAAAAGATCCGACCTTTCTACCATGATTTGATTAGAGTTCACCACATAGACCGTTTATAATAATTCTATCTGATAGTTCCACTCATGTTATATTGAATGTAAGTTTAATTGAATTGTCTGAGATGAAAAATCGTAGTCGTTACGAGGTGATAGCTGCTATTCTGAAATCTGCAAACAAAGAAGAGACAAGGACCAAGATAATGTACAAGGCCATGCTGAGCAACGATCAATGTAAGATTTATCTTGATTCTCTCCTTCAAAGCGGCCTAATTCAAGAAGTCGACAACGGAGCCAAGATAGTGTATCGAACTACAAGTAAAGGAGATAAATTTTTGTCTTATTATGATCAAATGAAGCAGCTGTTACCCGTTGGGATTGAAGACAACCTCACCGAGGAATACTATCGTCTAAGCGTCTGAGGTTATTACACTAGACAATCTAACGTAATCGTAGGAACTCCAAGTGACCTCCGTACCGAAAGGGCATGGGAGTGACCATCTGGGATAATCGATTCTAAAAGAAGAGTGTTGTGTAATAGCTTAAGTCTCAGAAGTATATCTACATTGCGTATTATTTCTTTATACTTCAGTGGTTTAATAGAAACCAATACAGAGAGATTAACATTAAATCTGAGAAATGGAATGATTTGTGGAAACAGGGATTCTCCATCTGATCTATTCCCAAAGTCATCCAACATTAGCATGCTCATCAAAATCTTGTTCTTACGCTGACTTCTTATCTTAGACACGACTTCTTGTAGTCTCTTAAATCTTTCAAGGTAGGTATCCTGAGTACGATATTCATCAATAAATTCCGAAATTTCCGTGTCGTTTCTTGAGTAATGTAGTACCCTGAGATTTTTTCCAGGTTTCCGACTCAAATAAGGCTGGAGAAAATCTAAGAGAAGCCGCGGTTCAACGCCCGGCACAGGCTGCACTATGATACTATTATCATTACGAATGAACTGGGAAATTATTTTAGCCAAAAATGATGTACACACATTCGGAGTAATAACTTGGTCTACTTCAAGGAGCACGATTTTGTTCTCTGGACCTTCAGGTGAAAATTCAGTGCTCAGGCTTTCACATATCATTCCGGTAAATTTTTTCACATCGCTTAGGCTCGAGAGTAGGTCTAATGATGATGCGTCCTGTTCACCTCGATTCCTCCTTGAAAGGGGATTGATTTTCTTATTTGCGATACGAAATTGAGAAGGATCATAATGGTTATAGCTTCTGAATATGCTATTATTAAGTGTGAATATATAAGAAGATCGATTTATCTTGGTGCCCCGTAATTTAGCGAAATAAATTTGTCTAATATCAGCATTTCTACAGGCTTTTTGCTTCAGTTCAACTATCCCATCGACTAGAAAATCAAGCGTATTATCTTCGGAGTCTTCACTCGTGAAGATCAACTTTGCTCCAGCCCTCTCACGCCATGTTTGCAAAACTCTTTCGTTATTCAACCGAGCCTCGATATCCATGAATGAGGCTATTGCGTCCCAGCTATCGATAATTATAATTGGAGCTTTAACGTCCATCAATTGATTGGTTATCCGTTCGAATAGCGATTCTGGCTCGTCAAGACGAGCATCCTCAAAACTTGAAAGACCGGAACGCTGGTTTGACGGATCACCTACTTCCATATTTTCTCTAACGACATACTTATCTAGCCAGGGATAATTTACAAAAAGTTGCCTCGGAGAGAGCCTGGTGGATATGTAAAAGAAATTACTTCTGATCTCTAATGCCCTCAAAATCGTTAGAGATAATGTAGTTTTGCCGGTCCCGGAATTGCCCTTGACTAGCAGCGAGTAGGTATCACGCTTAACAAATTGCATTAGTTCTGGTGGTATTTGCATCAGATTATCATCAACTTTTGAGAAACTTGCCATTTTTATACTATCCATGTATCTCGACTATAACTATTGAAATGAATTCTCTATAATACCATCTAATAGTCGTACCGAATGAGTGTCGCATATAAGTTCGAACGTATTGCTTTCAACCGGTATGCCGGCTGGTCTTATGACCATGGATTTATCCCCTTCTGATATCTTGAAGCGTCGATCAGCCCCTCAGCATAACCTATACTCAATACGGCAAGTTCTAATTTCCCCTGTCCCAAGAATCGTTCAGCGTCATAGATATAGTGCTCGGCGTTATCAAGGGACTCTAATATTCCTTTGTTACTAAGGGGATCGTTTTCTCTGTCGATGATATTTTTCAAATTTCTGAGCGCTAGCTTTGCTTTTGGAGCATAACGTTCAATCATCTTTACTGAGAGTCTATGCACATTCAAAGTGTTATCCAATGGATCGTCTAAGTTATGGGTTAGATTAATGATACCCTCCTCTTCGATAAAATGTAATCGCCCAGTAATAACTATAGAATGTGGCCCCGAACCAAATTTCGATTCAATTAGAGATCCAATTTTTCCCGAAACTATACTATTATCTTCTGTTCCGATTCTAGAAGCAATAATAGCGAAAGTATCCAAATTCAGAATTCCGTATTTTAGATCACTTTCAATGCCCAATAGCATTTCTAATGCTTCTCTTGGGTCAAGAAATGACGTTTTGCCAGAATCATCCACAGCATATTCGGTTAAAATCAATGTGTGATTGCCTGCCAATAGATTGCCGTGAATCGTATTGTAAACACTAATACCTGATTGAGGCTCTGACATCATGGTCACACTTCTGCCACATTTATAAAAATGCAAGCCTGCTTCACCTATCACAGAGGTTAAACCGGAAGCTGCGTGAATCACTCTCACGTCAATGGAATTCCTCTTGGCTCTAACGTATAGTTCTGAATGTGTGGTGGCGATAAGCGGATCTCCATATGATAATAGCGCTACTACTTTCTTTCTTGCTTCTTCTAGAATCAATCGACCGTCTTCTACAACCCATCTCTTGACTGCAATTATTTCTATTGCGTCGTCATCTATTAACGCTCGTATGTTTGTTAGATCACTATCCGAGATTTCACTTGTAAATCTCTCTATACATATTTTTTTACAGCTTTTCAATATATTTATCGCATGGACGCTAAGGCCTTGGTATCCATCAATTCCCAATCCAACAAACCAAAGCATAATAATGTCATGAAGGAACTAGAATTAAATCTTGTTTGAGTAGATATTATGAGAAGCTCTTGCGTGCATGTAGCCTTGAGATATGAAACAAAGCCCTCGAGAATATGTCTATGCTGGTGAGATATTCTTCCAGATTTACTCGTTCATCAACCGTGTGAGACGCATGGGGTTCGCCAGGACCGTACGTCACTACAGGTATCTTGAAGGCGTTACCCAAAATATTCATATCTCCAGTTCCTGTTTTCCTTAAAAGGGTTGGTCGAGTCTTTCTTACATCAATTATCGATAAGGACATGGCCCTAACTAAGGTTGAGGTATAACTTGCTTCAAAAGGTTCGGTTTGGTCTTGTATTCTATAGGTAGCTCTTAATCCCTTTTCATTTGCAACTTTAGTTATGACCTGGTCAATAATTGATAATACATATTGAGATTTGACGGTTACCGGAATACGAATATCAAGAGTTATGCTAGATTTCTGCGGAGTAACATTGTGACTTGATCCGCCAATTATTTCAGTCAAACTACAGCTTATGGTTTTAGTTTTGTTTTCACGAGCACTGATCCTCGCGACTTCGGACTTAATCTCAGTCCAGAAATCATAGATTTCCTCGATCGAGTTCTTAGATAACCAAGGTGCGCTAGCATGTGCGCTATTACCGACATCGCATGTCAGTCTGATAGATATTCTACCCTTATAGGCAATTGTAATATTATGGAGGCCGCTGGGTTCACCAAAGATTGCGTAGTCGAGCGGTAATCTGGACGCTACGAGGTTCTTCACTCCTGTGGCGTTTCCTTCTTCATCTACAACACCCACAAATGAGATCGTGCCTTTCTGTTTTGGAAATTCAGAAGCCGCGAGGAGCATAGATATTAATGCCGCCTTGGCATCGGATGCTCCTCGTCCGTACAAATAGCCATCATCGATCCTGACAGGAATTCGTCCAGGGACGGTGTCCATATGACCGCAAAGCAAGATTTTTGGATCTCCCGTACCCTTAGTTGCTAGGATATTCCCTACACTATCAATATAGGTCTGCTCAAACCCTAATTCTTCACTGCATCTTGTCTTTAGCATATTAGCCAGAGCTGCTTCCGATCTGGACGGCGTATACAATTCTAGGGCCATCTTTAGTAATTCGATGGCATAATTTATGGAGACCAATTTGTTAGCGGCTCAGTGATTTCCTGCTTCATGAACGAATTCTATTATTTGTCCTGGAATATCGACCTCAGTCACCTTCACCGTATTTTTAAACTCGGTCGTATTATTCACCTCATGAACTACAAGTCCATCCTTCTTGCTCTCCATCAAATCGACACCGACAATTTTGCCATTGACTGCTCTGCTAGCCTCGAGACATACATCTTCTAGCTCCTTGGTAACGGGACAATTTTCGGCACGAGCACCTAAGGCCATATTTGTTTTCCACTCACCAATGGCCGAGTATCGATAGATAGCGGCTACCACCCTTTCGCCAACGATTATAGCCCTTATATCTCTGGGTGGCCGATCAACAAATTCTTCAAAATAATATACCTGATACAAGGGAAACATGTGCGCCCTGTGCTCGATTACACCCTTTGCCGCCTCTTTATCATTCAAAACAGCAATTAGTCTACCCCAACTCCCAATCGTTGGCTTTATTATGGCAGGGTATCCCAACTGATCGAGCGCCGCGATAGCAGATGATTCCGAAAACGCTGTAATCGCCTTGGGTGTCCTCACGCCAGCTTTTCGAAGCATCATGTGGGTATAAAGTTTATTGCCACATACTGAATTTGTAGTTAATGGATTAAACACATTCGCGCCCAGACCTTCTAACGCAGCTGTAGAATGAATATTCTTGAAATAACTTACACATCGCTGAATGATTGTAAAATCCTTATATTGAAACTCTGTTTTATTCAAATCTACAAAAAGGCTTTTGCAATCTATATTGACCGGGTCAAATCCGCGCTTCTTTGCTGCTTCATATAATGCCTTTTCTTCCCACCTAATTTGGTCATAGAGAATTGCGAGATGAGGAGAAGATTTAACTTGGTCCGTCACTGACCCCAATCCTCACCGACTGTCTGGGCCGGCTTAAGGCTGAATTCTGTTCCTTCTTTCACCAATTCGTAACTCGCCCCACAATCTTGACAAGTTACTATTTCCCCCTCGATCGAATCTGACGGAGCCTTAATTTCCGCATCGCATTCTGGACACTTCACCATTTTTAATCACTTACTCCTTAGCCTTTAGATTTGGACTTACATTATTAAGTATCTTTCTTTCCAGTCGATCGTCCAAGTATAGCTCCAATATGTCTCCCATTCTAAGATCCTTCAGTCCTCGGGCCAATTTTTCGGCTTCATGATTGCTTGTTTCTAATCCGAGTAAAGATAAAAGATAAGCTGCTCCGTTTTTGCCTGCAAGCTCACCAAATACTATTTTTCGCCTATTCCCAACTATTCTTGGCTCGATAATCTCGTATGCAGAGGGATCTCGTAAAATCGCAGCGAGATGAGTACCTGCCTTATGCTTATATGCACTATCTCCCACAATCGGTTTCGACTCTGGAACCTCCAATCCGGTATAAAGCGAAATGGTCTTTGACAGATCCTTCAACATGTGTAATCTGAGGTCATTGTTAGATTTGTAAATTAGCATCAAAGCAACTGCGGCCTCAGCCAGCGACGGAATGCCTGTTCGCTCTCCTAATCCATCAATGGTAGTGTGTATTTGATTTGCTCCTGCGTCACAGCCCGCTAGTGCATTTGCCAATGCAAGTCCCAAATCATTGTGACAGTGAACGTCTAGCAAGCTAGTCGACGTATCAATACTTTGATAAACGCGACTAACAAGATTATACATGCCCTTTGGTCTCATAATGCCAACAGTATCCGGAATGCTTATCCTTTCTATCTTTCGATTATTCATTTCCTTGCACATATCAATAAGAAATGAAGGATCTGTTCGACTGGCGTCCTCCATGGTGAAACGAGCCTTCAAACCATGTGATTTTATGTAGTCTGCAACATCTAGAGCCCTATTTTTTGCTTCTTCCCTTGATATTTTTAATTTTGAGGACAAATGAATATCGGATATTCCCATGTACGTAGCTACCCACTCGGCGTCGCAGCTGATCGCTACATCAATATCAGATTTCATTGCCCTCACATGCGCTAAAATATCTGCCTTCAATCCCTGCTTTATGATTGTCTTTGTAGAAACAAAATGATCAGGTGAAACGACCGGGCTTATCTCGATCTGATCGACACCAAAGGAATCAAGCATCCATGCAATCTGAATTCGCTGTTTTGTAGTAAATGAAACACCAGGATGTTGTTCACCTTCCCTAAGCGTTGAGTCAAGTATATGAATATTGTTAAGTTCCTTATCCGATTCATTGTAGATATGCGCATAATGGTTCGGATCTGACGTTTTTAGTGACATTTTCTCTCCATCAGACTTATTTTCGTATAAAATATAAACGTTATCGCAATTTGAAACAATCGATGGTTTCTAACATAATATAGAGTTTGATTCAACGGACGTTCTTACCACTTTCAACCTCACTGAAGCACATACTAGCGTATAGTCCTTAGAACTATAACGGTATTGGTATCGGCTACTCCTTCAGTCCTACGGACGTCATCAATACATCGATTAATTTCGGCTATCGAAGTGGATGAAATTATGGCTGCTATGTCGTATTGGCCAGTAATTTCGTAGATAGTTTGGACGCCCGTTAGTTTCATCAAATTGGCCGAAACTGTAGAGGTGTCAGATGTTGAACTGACTGAAATTAAGGTTATTGCACTTGTCTTGTCGGCACTCTGTGTTGCAATGGTAAATTTCGTTATAATCCCACTTTGTGTCAAATTCTTTACTCGTCTTCGAACAGCCGACTCTGAATAGCCGATTTCGTTTGCAATGTCAACAAAGGACTTTCTCGCATCCTCTTGAAGGATCTTGATTATCTTCTCATCTATAGAATCCTGATTATTTGACATTTTTTCTTTCCTCTTCCTTGGTGAGCACTTTATCTATCTTTTCTAGTGCAGATGAGACCATAGATTCATCTATCACAAGCGGCGGCAGCAACCTAATAATATTTCTTCCAGAGTAAAGCATTAGTATCCCATTTTTTATGCCATCAAGCAATAGATCTCTGACGTCAAACCGGAGTTCTATCGCAATCATCAGTCCTAATCCTCTTACTTCCCTAACTATTTTGTGCGTATCCTTCAAGCCTAGTAACCCGTCCTTAAAGTACTTGCCTAGTTTGGCGGCATTATCTACTAGTCTGTCTTCGACTAATGCATCTAGAGCCGCAGAAGCTGCGGTACATGCTACAGGATTGCCAGCAAATGTAGAAGAGTGTTCACCTATCTTCATAGAATCAATTATTTCCGGTTTGGCTAGAGTGAGAGCCATTGGTATACCACCGCCAATACCCTTAGCTAGACACATGATATCTGGAATGGTCTTCCAGTGTTCTCCGGCCCACATTTTGCCAGTTCTTCCAAGTCCAGATTGGATCTCATCATAAATCAGAACTATTTTTCGACTGGTACAGACTTCCCGAATTCTTTGTAATAATCCATCTGGCGGGATTATGATACCTGTCTCACCTTGAATCGGTTCCAATATTACCGTTCCGATCGAGTCGTCTATTTCTTCATCCATCCTCGCTCGATCATTGTAAGGAACGAATTTCACCAAATCCAATAGCGGCATAAATGGCTTACGGTACTTTTCGTTGTGAGTAACGGAAAGTGCGCCCAGAGTCTTTCCATGGTAGCCGCCTGTCATGGCAATTATTCCGGCCTTTCCCGTGTACTTTCGAGCGAATTTTAGAGCTGCCTCAACTGATTCAGCACCGCTATTGCTGAAGGCTACTTTCGACAGCCCCGTAGGGGAGATCTTTGCTAGTTTTTCCAGAAACTCCAATCGAGTGTCGTTGTAGGCTGACATATGACAAACGATTAGCTTCTCTACTTGGCTCTTAATCGCTCGAACTACTCTATCGTTACAATGCCCTACCAGTGCCACACCGTACCCAGCCATACAATCAATGTATTCTCTTCCTTCATTATCCCAGACTTTGGCTCCTTTTCCACGTGATATGTTTATCGGAAATCGTTGATACAGATTTCCCATAAATCGATCTTCAGAACTCATCTTTGAGTGATTACAGTACATTGATCATGAGAAAGGCAGGCGGAGATAGGATTTTCAATTAATCCGGATCCAATTATAGATTCCTTCACGCCCATTTCCAATGCCTCAGTGCACGCTAACAGTTTCTTTTCCATCCCAAATCCGATAGAAGGCAACAATTCCTTGGCCCGTGCTAACGTCATATTTGATATAACTTCGCTATTTATGATTAATCCTTTGACATCAGTCATAAACAATATCTTATCGGCTCTTAATCCACCAGCAATGTAGGCAGCCGCCCTATCTCCATCTATGTTGAGAAATTCAAAATCATCACTTAGTGCGATAGGCGAGATAACAGGAACATAACCTTCCTTCACAAGAAGATCGATTAATGACGGATCTATGCCTCTTATTTTACCTGTATAACCTCCCTCAATTATCATCTTCCTACCTTTCTCATTTATTATAACAAGCTTTTTCTTCCGATCTGCCTTTATGGTAACACCATCAATCCCAGATATACCAATCGCCTTTATACCATACCGTATAAGCATACCCACAATCATCTTGTTAATCTTTCCAGACATAACCATAGTGTATATTTCAATTGTTTCTTTATCTGTATACCTACTCCTAACTCCTTGTGGTGAAACTATAAACCTTTGCTCCTTACCTAGTTTGGTCGCTATATTGGTAACATCTTTCCCACCGCCGTGAACAATTACTATTTTTTCATTTTTCATGGTTTGTCTCAGGTCCGGGAATGTACTAGGGTGTAAACGATCTGATAAGACACTACCACCTAGCTTTATGACTATCATACCGGAGTAATTGGAGTATGTTTAAGACCATCCGTTTCATCATACGCTAACATGACATTCATATTCTGAATTGCCGAGCCGGCAGCTCCTTTAACTAAATTATCTGATGCCGACAGCGCAACAAGTCTTTGATTCTCCTCATCGACTTCGAACCCTAGATCACAGAAATTAGATCCGATCAAAAACTTTGGATCCGGATATTTGTATAATCCTTTTTTATCACGTATAAATCTGATAAACGGTTCGTTCTTGTATGAAGTTCTGTAGATTTTCCAGAGATCAATCTCAGGTACTGCTCGTTTCAAGAAGGTATGATTAGTGGTCAAAATCCCTCGTACAACATTTACTGCATGTGGTGTCATACCTATTCTAATCGCTCTCTTGGCAACTAGTCCTAATTCTTGTTCAATTTCTCCAGTATGCCTGTGTTTCACTGGTTTATAAGGACGAATAACTCCGTAACGCATGGCATGATGAGTGCTAGCATTTGCTTTAGATCCTGCACCAGAAGATCCTATTTTACTATCGACAATGATATGATCGGTATCTATCAAATCATTTGCGATTAAGGGTTTTATCGCAAGAAGAGATGTGACAGCCATGCAGCCGGGGCAAGATACCAATTGAGCTCGTTTGATATCGGCACGATGAAACTCTGGCACGCCATAAACAGATTTTGAAAGTAATTCAGGAAACGGATGTTCCCATCCGTACCACTTGACATAATCCTTTGGATTCTTCAAACGGAAGTCAGCAGACAAATCTACGATTTTAATCCCTAGGTCGTAAAGATCTTTCACGATCTCCTTTGACCTACCATGAGGAAGAGCAGTGAATACCAAGTCGCAGGTATTACCAAGCCTATCGATACTCATGTCGGAAAATGTGATATCTATGAACCCCTTTAGACTAGGATGTATTCTGTGCACATATTCACCAGCCTTCTGTCTAGAAGTAACAGTGCTTAATTCAATCTTTGGATGGCCTACTAGAAGGCGCAATAGCTCGCCGCCCACATATCCAGATGCTCCTACCACACCAACTCTCATGCTATTTATTTCTACCCTGTTTCCTCGTTTAGCTTCTTATGAATTTTGTTATGCAGCAACACTTTCACCTTCATTGATATGTGCGAGGCATGCTGTGAGAGAATCTTCATATGGATTAATGATTGCAACTATTTCCTTGCAGCTTCGATGCTGTAATCTATTATAGCATTTGCGATATCAGTTTTAGCAACCTTGGAAGCACCACGAAATTCAACAGTGTTATTAATTTCGTGTACTAGCAGACCTCTCGTGTCATCTTCCATTAGGTCAACTCCTAATACACCTCCTCCTACTACCTTAGCCGCCTTCAGAGTAATGTCTTCTAACTCCTTTGTAATCGAAGCCTCTTCTGTTCGGCCTCCTCTTGCAATATTCGTCCTCCATTCCTTGTCCGCCGAATACCTATAGACCGCTGCAACAACCCGATCTCCTACTACTATACATCTAAGATCACGAGGTGGTCTCTTAACCATTTCCTGGATATAATATATGCGAGATAGGGGATTGTCATCCTCCTCTCTTAATTCTACGATCATATTCGCAGCTTCGCTATCTCGCAAAGGAAAAACACCTCGCCCCCACGAGCCAACAATTGGCTTAACTACCAGAGGGAAACCCGTTTTATTAATTAAATTTGACAATGATTCAGAACTGAAAGCGAAATGAGTAGTAGGAGTCGGTATATTTTGTTTAGCGAGCATAATTGAAGTTAATAATTTATTTCCGCATATTTCACCTACTTTGAAGCTATTGATGACTAAAAAACCTAAAAATTCAAGACATGCTGTCAGGTATAATCCTCTGTAGTGGCTTATACTTCTTTGCAAGACAATGTCTCCTAAATCTAAGTCATTTTTTTTGCTATTAGTACCGATGCTGATGCTCTTTGCATCTATAATGTGCGTGTTTAACCCTCTCCTTCTTGCCTTGTCATATAATTCCTTTTCTTCAAAGCGAACCTTGTCATAAATAATGCAAAATTCGACCATCTATTGTCCCCAATCTTCTCCAATTGATTCTGCCGGTTTTACCTCTATTTTTAGGTCCGATTTTTCAATTATTTCAAAATTTGCACCACAGTCAGGGCAGGTTATGATTTCGCCTGCCATTGCGTCGCTAGCAACGTTGATTTCGGCTCCACAGTCATTACAGTCCTTTTTCATATTCGCTTTCATCTCCTATTGTGAGATCTGTTTTCGCATATAGAGTTTGCAATTATTGACTGCAAACCCCATAATTCAGAGAAGCCCTTCGCCAGATTTTGATCAAATGTAGAACCGGCGTCATACGTTGCAAGTGATTCCTTATATATTGAATAAATTGATTCCCTTCCTACTACCCGCATCGAACCTCTATGAATCCGTAATTTGACCTTTCCAGTTACCTTTTTCTGAGAGGAGTCTATAAATCTCTCTAAATCGGTTCTAAGAGGTTCCTGCCAAAGTCCAGAATAGACCAGCCATGTCCATTGCTCATCAATCATTTGCTTGAATCGAAGTTGGTGATTTGTGAGGACCAATTTTTCGAGGTCTTTGTGAGATTCAATAATTGCAATTGCGGCTGGCGCTTCATAAATTTCCCTCGATTTCACGCCAACTACGCGATCCTCGATGTGATCGATTATCCCCACGCCACAATTGCCGACTGTCTTATTTAGATTGTGTATGATCGACACCAAATCCATCTCTTTTCCGTTCAATCCAATAGGCAGACCTTTTTCGTACTCTATTTCTAGATAGACGGGATCACTGTCATCTGATCTAACAAAATGAAACAACTCTTCGGGAGGTTCGCAGTAAGAATCATCCAGCATACCTCCTTCAACTGCTCTTCCCCAATAGTTGGAATCAATGCTATATTTTTTGGCATCGAGTGATATAGGTATATTCTCTTCCTTGGCAAATCTTAATTCAATATCCCTAGTCAAATTCATATCTCTAATTGGCGCGACAATCTTTAAATTTGGATCTAGACTTCGAATAGTCACATCAAATCGAATTTGATCATTTCCCTTTCCGGTACAACCATGGGCAA
>JANWJI010000148.1 GCA_025449515.1 Nitrososphaeraceae archaeon
GATGTTGAATCACACACCACAGAGATAGCTCACTGGCATAGCCGGTATGCTGCTGGGACTGATGGTAATAAGGATGAGACCTGGGATTCGCACGCTACGGCATCCTGTTACGAGCTAAGGTACTCAGATAAGACCAGATGTCCCCTACTACGGCCCCCTACGACATTTCACATTGATCCTTCGCCGGCATCCTGTTACGAGCCAAGGTACTCATGATAAGACCAGGAGGACGGTAAACTACGGCCCCTGCCACATTTCGCATTGATCTTTCGCTGGCATCATCAACATAATGCTGCAACTTCGGGTACCGAAGACAAGGCTCGGACGGGTCTGGTAACTCCGGCATGCTGCTTCTGCCGGCATGTTGCTGCATCTCGGTACTGGAAACGAGTCAGACTAGGCATGCGCCATGCCTTGCTGCAAATTCTACGGTACCGATGATGTGACTGGGTGTCAGTATTGAATAATTATATCTAGTCCAGTTTATTTGCTCTGGGTTTTTCAATAATACTTTATTCCTAGGTCAATTCATCATCATTTGAAAGTTAAGTTACCATATAGCGTGAAATTCGTTGCTTAGCTATCCTATTATATTGCGAATCTATCTCGGTTCCTATATAGTTAACTTTGAGATGAATACAAGCCAAAGCCGTACTACCTATTCCCATGAAGGGATCATAAACAAGCATATTCATTTTAATACCATGCAATTGTATACAGCGTACCGGTAGTTTAATAGGAAAAACCGCGGGATGGGGTCTTGCTTCCTGAATCGTGGGATAAGGTATGAACCATACATTGCCTCTATCTCGCCTATCTTCAGTGGCAGTCTTCCATCTACCGATATTTGTCTTATCTTGATATGTCACACCAATCTGTAATTTGTTAAGTTTTACATTCCCTATTTTAGTAAAATGAAAGATATATTCATGGAGATCACTCAGGTATCTGGTACTAACGATCGGTTTAAAATGACCAATGGATATATTGTCACAATTATGAAGCCTATTATTCCTACCAATATCCTCTGGATCAAATGAAACAGATTTTATCCAGTGAATTGTGTTTTGTAACTTAAAGCCTATGTTTTCAGTAAGACTGATGGCTAAGTCAAAAGGTAACTTGGGGTCAGAGGGCCGGCCAGATATATTCAGAAAAAAAGAGCCATCATCTTTCATGACAGATTTGATTTTTTTACCTACATCTTCTAACCAAGTTAAGTAAACATCTCTTTTTTTGTTATCATCATATGACCTGTAATCTTTGTTTATATTATAAGGGGGAGAAGTTACAACAACATCTACTAACCTATTCTGACTGCTCATCTTATCCATGAAAGTGAGGCAATCTTCTCGATATATTTGATTTGTATCGATCACAATATTACCCTTTTTTGCATTTTGGATTAATGTAAGCCACTTATTATCCCATTCTATTTTAATATCAAATAGCTCGGCTGGCGTTATGTTTCCATTCCTTCATGCGGTCTCAATTTATGATTCAAGGCTAACTAGCACGTCTTAAATAAACTGGCCGGTAAGAGTGATCTATGACACAGGAAGGGCCATCGCTTGAAAGCCAAGCCTACCTAAATTTTGTTCGATATTCTTCAGAACCTTTCGGCTTTTTATTCGGTTTGTTATTTCGCCATTTCGCCATTCAAACGCCTCATTTTTATTGTTATAAAGGTCTCCTAGTCTTAAGTGCCGTATAGGTCTAGAATTAGGATGTCTATAGGTATACATTTATTCTGAAGTCTTGGTTATAATTGGACGCACCATTACTGATTAGTATCGTAGGCCCTTTACTAGTTATTTCTTTAGCTTTTCTAAACGGTGATCTTGTGTCTGTTATATACTTCTTTCCTACTACCTTTGAGCTATCTAGAATTTAGTCTAGTAAATCCATTAATGCATACATTTTTCATATGATAATTATTCTTAACATACGATTCATCGGTACTCGATACGTTACCTAATAAGGATAACTAGACCTTCCATACATAGCTCCGCATTAAGGTAACATATCTATGAATCTATTTAGCAATTTGGACATCACATAATATTAACAACGTCATTGCATTGCGAAAAGATTCATCGGTAAAGTATGATTGCACAGCCAACGTAACTGCATCCGATTACGTCCTCATTTTCCCAAAGCCAACTGGATATCTCTTTAGCGTTTGTTGATAATGGCCCAATATCGGCCGTATATTTCATACCAGATACTTCATGAGCAATCCAGAATATCCTTAATCGTTGAAATCTCAGCTCCCGGTCTCATGCTCTAACGCTGAAAATTTGAGATAAATGATATTCCTCGCGGAAATAAATTGAGCTATATTGCTGGTCGTCTCACCCTTGTTGTCACTAGCTTGAGTCATCCTTTAATTTACCAGAACTAATAAGGGTATTATTTATATCAAAACTTTTCTTGTCTCATTACTAGAATCTCGATTAGATAACTAATCTAGATGTTCAAAGCGGATAAATATATACGAACATCGGAAGGGAACATCCAGCATGCAGAGATTGTAAGTGACTGTCTGAATGTTATCGCTTATCGACCGCTATTACTCCCGCTGTGAGGGAATACTTTGTCATAGCAAATATTGGCATCATCAAGTGTAAATTTTACATTCTTATTTACATCTCTTATTACGCAATTGAAATATCTCGTCAACGCAAATGCTGGATAGCTAAAGCTGGAAGCCACTATCAGAGATGTGATTAGTAAAACTCCGATTGTAAGCAGTGTGATTTTATTGTACTCTAATAACATAATATATACACTGAAAGAACATCCGTATATTATCATATATGAAATGCGGATCTAATTTTAGTATCATAATTCCCTAATGTATATATGGTCTGAGGCTACACAAAAATGATCAGTATGAATATATTTTATTATTGTAATACACAATATTATCTTGAGATATGTCGTGAACATTATTACATCTTCATTTTATTAACATTTTTCAAATTAACCTTAAATATTATTTAATTGATTGGGTGTTGAGTCATGAGTTACATTAGTGGTAAGCATGGATATACGCTGCGCCGTTCGGTGGCTTTTGTCATTGTATCGGCCCTAATATCGACGGTGTTAATTATGGCTGGATCGACGACTACTTACGTACTTACTCGATATTCTGCGCACTTTACAGCGAATGCGAAGAGTGAATTAGTAGGGGGGTCAGCAAGCCACGGAGGTGCAGTACCTTTAATAGCGTTAAATTCCGGAAATGGAGAATTAGACCATCAAGTTAACCAATTTTTCAAATGCATTAAGAAAACCGGTCATACTGGTGGAACTAATGGAGAGCCGAGTAGAGGAGAGATAGATACTTGTTATGATACTGTATTTGTTAGTGGCGATTCCTCCAGTTCAAATTTTGGTACCGAGGTTGATCACAATCATAGCAATAGCAGTCACGCAGGTAGTGAAAGTGAAAGTCAAAGTCATAGGCATAGCTCACATACAGATATTTTCGTTTCATAAGTTGGCTATTTATGAGCTGGCTAGTAACTTTCGATTTTTTGGGTAGTTGTCCGTGATTCATTGCTCCTTATGCGAGTAAGGATCTATCATATGCTTCGATATATACTTCGAGGGAGTGACTAGGAATGATATAGAGACCCGTCTATTAATCTTACTTGTTATATTTGATTGATTATCGGTTAAGTTCTTGAAAATATTGATCTGAATAGTTAGATAATTTATAATCTAATAATTCGAACATGCCAGGGGCTTTCTCTACTCCATATTTTCTTACAAACCAGTCATCCAGCTGGAAGTGGTTTAATTTCATGCAAATATATTGAATAATCAAGAAATATCTAAAGGTGGCATATTTTTTATATTTATCTTACATGTTACTTTATGTTCAGCGTGACAACAGTCTTTTAATTCATTTTTTAGAATATTTGGCGTTTCGAACTTTATGATCGAAATTATTACAATCGGATCTCAGGATGTTGCATCTAGCATGTCCGGCAATGCCTATGATTCTCAATTTATACTGCATACTAGCACATCTAGGAATACAGTTTAGATCCGCAGGATATGTCTATATACTAAATTCCCTTCAGCCTGACGACGCTAGATTTGGATTTAATATTTATTACAATATTTTTCCAGCTATTTATCTACTTGGATACAGATAGCAATTGTGTTGTACATTTGTTGTTCCAAATATGGCGCCGAATTGGGTACGGTAGTTATCGTGTTAGGTATGATGACTCGTTAATTCTAGTAAACACGAATCGAATTTGACAAGAGCTTTCATAAAATATTTTTCAGAGTTTAAAGAAATCGACCGGCTGAGTGTGAACACAGGAAACTCGTGGTTCAACGTACCCAATTATTGATCACATCGTCATCGTGGAAAATTAAAATATCCTTGTTATGTCATTAAGACTATTGCAGACTTATCATCTATGACTAAATTGGATCCGGAGATTTTATTTCCCTAACACTCAGATTTTTGAAATCCCAAATTATATTATCTGTTCTGAACGTTACAAAGTCTCCCGGATTTGTAATCACATAGTCTTTCGGTTTCCCACAACCGGCACTAAAGAAGGTAACGTCATCAGTGTTGGCATACCATCCGCCGTTATCTACGAAGCCAGTAACTTTTTTCCATTGATTGTTATTTTGATCGTCAAGATATGATTCCATTTTCACCGCAGTATCATTGTCGATATTGTATATAACCACTTTCCAGCCAATCCATCTACCTAGTAATGGCTTTGCTGCCTGATTGAGCGCTCTTTCATCTGTGTACCCGCCAGTGAACCAGATGCTTTTTTTCCATCCTACACTTCCGTCGGTATGGATGCCCCCTATTAGTGCTGTACCCTCACACGGTGTTTCACTATTGTGTCTTCCACTCCTGGCATACCAAGCAATATCGTTTAGAGTTTGACTGTAATCTTGATTTGCTGAATTGCTTTTATTATTATTGTCACTATTGTTCTTCGACGCCTTTACTGATATTACTTTGACGTATCCTGTGATCTCCACATTCTTCCACGGCTGCATTCCTGTAGGTGTCTCAACATTCATTCTGACTTTGGGATTCGTTATCTGCCAAGAGCCATCTTTCTCTTTATTGATCGGAGCGTCAAACGTGAAAGAAAGCATAGTATCATTCTTGGGATTAGTCATGTTAACATACCATTCTCTACCATGCTGGTTAGTAGGATAAAATTCCTTTATACCAAATTTATCCACCATTGTGTTTTCGTTAGTACTATTGTTAGACATGTGCACAGTAGACGACATTTCCTCGTCAGCTAAGACAAATTGTACATTTGAATGGGAAAGTGATATTAAATGTGGTAGCTGATCATGATATTGTAGCACCGAGACTACAAGAAATGAAGTAATAACGAAGGTAATGACAACCGTAGGTATGAAAAGCATAAATCATCATCCTCTTTGATTCTACCTAATATAAAAATTCTTGATGGTTAGTTTCTTTTCAGTTCTAAATCGGTATGTCGCCCATTATATATATGCACAGAAGCCAGAAATAATGTTATATAGTAATTCTCGTAACTAAGGAGTAATGATAAAAAGTATCCCGATATCGTTTACGTTTTGCTACGTCATCTTTACAACTATGCTACTCTCTACGGTCATTGTCAGTTATAAAGCAATACCTTCTACCTTCGCTCAGACCAATGCTGCCGCAATATCTGCATTATATTCTAACAGTACCAATGCAACCAGTGCCCAGGGTTTGGAAGCGAAGAAAATGGTCAATTATTTCGATAGTTCTTCTGGATACCTAGCGTACCCTAGTTCGGTTAACCTTTCTAACAAGAAAATCCCTGGAATTATTATGATCCACGAAAATCGTGGATTAAATACCTATATCAAAGATATGGCAAATACGCTAGCAAGACAAGGATTTGTCGTGCTGGCTGTAGATTTATTCAAAGGTCAAATGGCTACAAACAATGATCAAGCTAGACTTTTATCTACCTCTGTCCGAAATAACCAATCGGAGGCTATCGCTAATTTACAATCAGCTGTAAAATATGTTAGCTCTCTTCCGTTTGTGGACTCTTCTAAAATTGCTTCAATAGGATGGTGCTTTGGTGGAGGGCAATCCTTGCAGTTAGCATTGAACAGTCAGAATCATCCTTTAGTCGCTACGATTCTGTATTATGGTACGCCACTAATTACTGACACCCAGCAACTTTCAAAAATTAAATGGCCAGTATTGGGAGTATTTGGAGACAAAGATCAAGCGAATCCCTTGCCTTTGATAAATAAATTCAAAGCGGCTTTAGATGCTAATAAAGTAAGCAACGATATTCTTATTTACAAAGGATTAGGTCATGCTTTTGCCAACCCTTCTAACCAGAATTATGCCCCTAAAGAAACTGCGGACGCTTGGCAGAAAACATTGTCATTCTTAAAGAAGTATGTTTGAAATTATCTAGCTGACTATGATTCAAATTTTGTTTAGCTTGAGAGATGTAATTACTTGCAAATCATGATAGAATCCATATTCAGTTGCGATAGTCTAAATTTCCAAATATATCTAGGAGACTACATTGTAGGCATAGTCTTTCAATCCTGAGAAATCCGATACTAAAAAATATTCTAATAAATTCAAGTCTTTTTGCGTATCTAGCATGTGGCTTATCTGAGTATTGATTGCTGATGCGCACCTTGAACATAGAATTGTTGATAACGGACCAAACAGTCAATCATTTCGAATCTCTCTGACGCTAAAATTTTTTATGTCTACGTCCTTTGCATTGTCCCACCTAAATACCGCGATTGGCCCTCCCCATGTGATAATCTCATCAGGTAAACCCATGCAATGTTGGCTTTTGGTCCCCCATCCGCCATTGTCTATATTCTCGTCAACCTTTTTCCAAGTTATACCGTCGGCGTTTTCATTAATCCAGTTTTCCATCTTTACGAACGTAGTTCCATTTTTTAATTGAGGGAGATTGTACACAACAAACTTGAATCC
>JANWJI010000149.1 GCA_025449515.1 Nitrososphaeraceae archaeon
AGATCTCCTGTGCTGACTGAGGCTGTCCAAAAGCGGCTGGAGGTCTTCCCAAAGGTGAGTGTTATAGTACCAGCCCTTAATGAAGAGCAGTATATTGCAAAATGTCTTGATAGTTTAGTAGAACAAGACTATCCCAATTTTGAAATCATCGCAATTAATGATTCTTCTACTGACCGGACTGGGCAAATTATGGATCAATATTCTAAGAATGATCATAGACTTGTCGTAATAGATGCCGACCCCGCACCTGAAGGTTGGGTAGGAAAGAATTGGGCATGCTACCAAGGTTATCTTAGGTCTAGTGGTGATATTTTATTATTTACCGATGCAGATACAGTCCATAGCTCTCAACTAATGACTAGTGCCATCACAGTACTGATGGCGCAGAAATTAAAGGCTTTAACCGTTGTTCCAAGATTGATGTGCAATGAAATTTGGACAAGAATCACTGTACCAATGCTCTCGATTTTTCTGCATACTCGTTTTTCTGCTCTGCGAGTCAATGACCCTAATACTACGATAGGCTACTTCTTTGGAAGTTTTTTTCTAATAACTAGACAAACATACGAAAAAATCGGCACTCATGAAAGTGTCAAGCAGGAATTAATAGAGGATGGGGCTTTGGGAAGTAAGGTCAAGCGGGGGAAATTTGAAATGAAAATGTTTCGTGGCGAGAGTGAAATCCAAGCTGTATGGGCTAGAGACATGAAGACCTTGTGGAACGGATTGCGAAGATTGGTGATTCCTATGTATTGTCAACACAAAAACCAGACTATTTTGCTGACTGTCGCGCTATTTTTTTTGCTAATCGAACCGTTCATCATTTTCCCCTACTCGCTATTCCTGATCTTCAATGCATACAATTTAGAACATTTGTTGTTTTTTATATTAATTTTATCAAATCTAGGAACTATTGTATTGATAATCATAACAGATGCGGTACAACTGAAATTTGGTATCCGTGAGAAATTAGTTTATGCATTTGCTTCGCCAGTAGGTGGTGCTGTCATTTCTGCGTCTTTTATATCATCAAATTTGGCTGCGAATAAACGAAATGCAGTTGATTGGCATGGCAGAGAATATACAGTAAACCGAGATCAACACCCAATTGGCTGACCATGCTGTTGTTCATTTCATAAAATTGTAGAAAGATTTGATCAGCCGAACACCAAAACTAGATGAAACCGCAATAATCAGTGTTAATACTATTCCTAGCTAATTGTTAATAATGAGTTAGGTTATAAGATTTAAGGATGTTTTCGTGTACGGTTGAAAAGGAGATCAGCGAAGTACTGAGTAGATGCGTAGAAGGCAAATCGATCTCGAGAACAGAAGCTGTTCTACTTCTCAAATCTGAAAATACTCACTCGATTTTGCAGACAGCAAAGTCAATTAGAGATAGATTCAAGCCTGGGCCTATTACCTATTCACCCAAGGTTTTCATAAATTTGATCAACTTGTGTCGTGATACATGCTCATATTGCACCTACAAAAAAGAGCCTACTGACGATTCCCTGTCGATGATGAGCCCAGATCAAGTGCTCTCAATAGCTCAGAGGGGAAAAATGACAAGGTGTACTGAGGCCCTGATTGTTACTGGCGAAAGACCAGAGGCAAGATATTTACAAGCCAAAGAATGGTTAAAGTCGCTAGGTCACTCTTCGATCGTTGACTATATTCGAGAAGTTAGTGAGATGGTACTTCACAAGACTGGATTGCTACCACACACTAACGCAGGCTGTCTCACAAAAAAAGAAATGTCTTTATTAAAGGATACGAACGTGAGTCTCGGTCTCATGTTGGAGTCGTCAAGCGAAAGACTCCTCAGGAAGGGAATGCCTCATGAAATGGCTCCGAGTAAGAATCCGAAACTAAGGACAAAGACAATTCAAAGTGCCGGAGAACTCAGAATTCCAATGACGACTGGATTGCTTGTTGGCATAGGCGAAACTCATGAAGAGATGATCGATTCGTTGTTTGTAATTAAGGAAATTCAGAGCAAGTTTGGCCATCTCCAAGAGGTAATCATGCAGAATTTTTCACCAAAGGCAAATACCGCGATGGTCGAGATTGATAGACCATCTCACTCTTATTTCATAAAATGCGTGGCAGTTGCACGACTAGTCATGAACGATATGAATATCCAGATTCCACCAAACCTTAATCCAGGTTGCCTTGGAGATTTTATAGATGCAGGTATCAATGACTGGGGAGGGATTTCTCCAGTCACGATCGATTACGTCAATCCCGAATACTCTTGGCCAGATGTAGAGCTAGTCAGGAGCGTTACTCTGCAAAAGGCTCACGGATTGAGAGCCCGCCTGCCGATTTATCCAGAATTCTTGGACAAATCATTGGGCTTCATTCCTGAAGGCTTGAGATCTTTTGTTGATCCCCTGATAGATGATGCGGGGCTGGTAAAGGAGCATGATCAGAATTGAATCTAGATACTATTTTCAAAAATATAGATCCCATAATTTCTAGCACATTGAACAAGGCGCTGAGTCACAAGGAAATTTCAGTCCAGGAAGCTGTAGAGCTATTCGATACAAATTCGACAGAGATGACCATGGTCTCCCTTGTTGCTGATGAGCTTAGGCGGCAAAAGGTAGGAGAATGTGTTACATACGTAGTTAATAGAAATATCAATTTTAGCAATGTATGTATAAAAAAATGCGGCTTTTGTGCTTTTAGCAGAGACTTTAGAGAAGAAGAGGGATATTTTTTACCTATAGAAGAAGTTGTAAGGAGAGCAAAGGAGGCTTGGTTATTAGGTGCAACCGAAGTGTGTATCCAGGCAGGCTTGCCCCCTAAGATGGATGGAGATCTATACGTAAATATCTGCAGAGCCATTAAAAAGGAACTACCTGATATCCACATCCACGCATTTTCCCCAGAAGAGGTACTTTACGGTGCGATTAGATCTGAAGTAAGTGTTGAAGAATACCTAAAAAGGCTAAAAGATGCTGGAGTAGGAAGCCTACCAGGCACCGCGGCTGAAATCCTGGACCAGGATTTGCGACAGATTATTTCACCTGGTAGAATATCAGTTAAGGACTGGATAAGAGTTGTTAGATCAGCACATTCTATGAACATACCTACAACTTCTACTATCATGTTTGGGCATGTAGAATCATCGCTACATAAAGCTCGACACCTAGAAACCATAAGAGAATTACAAAAAGAAAATGGCGGATTTACAGAATTCGTCCCGTTAGGTTTTGTACACCACGAGGCACCAATGTTTAATTTTGGACTGGTTCAGGATATGAGGCCCGGACCTGATGGAAACGAAATAATCAAGATGCATGCTCTCTCAAGAATAATGCTTGATGGATTGATCGATAATATTCAGGTATCATGGGTAAAGGAAGGACCCCGGATGTCCCAGTTACTCCTTGATTGTGGGGTAAATGATTTTGGCGGGACCTTGATGAATGAAAGCATTTCAACAGCTGCAGGTGCTCAACACGGACAACTAATGAAGCCTAAACAAATACGAACAATAATTCGCTCCGCCGGGAGGGTTCCGGCTCAAAGATCCACCCTGTACAATTTAATTAATTCAAAGGCACAAGTAAACGATTCAGACAGGTATGCCCTTGATAACGTCGATCCCACTAACTTCGGCTCATATCACGAATTGATCAAGCTGGATAAATTCAGATACCATTCTATAAAGAAGTAGACATTTACTTGCTTTATCAAATTGGACTTTCTAACTTAGCAGTATTTGCCGAAATAATTAACTGATACGAATCAGTCCAATGATATCGATAGAAACCCTGCTGGTAACCTTTAAGAGTAATGAGCTAGGATTTCACACAAAGTAGATGGAGTCTTCAGTTGCACTTATGTCGCATAAATGGCGTACATTACAACATAATGGCGTTGCGTTTCCCCCTTTTTATGCACCAAAGGGTTTGAGCATATATATAAAAGACGAAAAGGTGATGCTGAGTCCCGATCAAGAAGAACTGGTTTATGCATGGGCAAAAAAGAAGGATACACACTACGTAAAGGACTCAGTTTTTCAGCTGAATTTTTTGTCAGATTTCAAAAAATTGCTGCCAGAAAAATATAAAGAAATCAGTAAGATAGACGAGATCAATTTTGAGGAAGCATTCGCTCTAGTAGATAAAGAAAAGAGATTCAAAGAACAAGAAATTGAGAGGGTCCGGGGCCTAAGCCGTGACGATAGAAAGAGGATATCTCTTGCAAAAAAAGCCGAACGAGAAAGATTAAAATCCATTTTTAGCAAGGCAATCGTCGATGGGACAGATGTAGACATTGCTAATTGGCTGGTCGAACCTCCGGGTATATTTATGGGAAGAGGGCAGCATCCATTGCGGGGTAGATGGAAACCACGAGTTAGGACGGAGGATGTGATTCTTAATCTAGGTGAAGACGCATCAGTACCTGAAGGATCCTGGGAAAAGGTAGTCCACGACCATGCTTCTACATGGTTGGCTACGTGGATCGAAGTATTGACAGGTAAAAGAAAGTATGTCTGGCTTCATGATTCTTCTACACTAAGACAAAATAATGATAGAGAAAAGTATGACAAAGCCGATAGGTTAGGTAATCACATCAACAAGATTCAAACTGAGATTATAAAGAGGATGATAACTGCACGCGATTTAAGCCATAGAAAACTTGCAACAGTCTGCTATCTAATTTCAAAGCTTGCAATGAGGGTAGGTGATGAAAAGGATCCGGAGGAGGCAGACACCGTAGGTGCGTCAACCTTGCGGGTCGAACACATTAGGTTTCCGGAAGCTGACGGACAACAATTTATAGAGTTCAATTTTTTGGGTAAGGATAGCGTCCCCTGGCAGAAAACTCTTGAGGTAGAGTCACGTGATATGCAGGGACTACATGACAATCTGAAACTCTTTATGAAGGGCAAGCAGAAGGGGGATCAGATTTTTGATGGAATAACTTCCAATAAAGTAAACTCTTTTCTGCGTACGCTTGATAGCAAGAGTGTGCCAGGACTTACAGCAAAGGTATTCAGAACGTATATCACTACTACTACAGTGAAAGAAGCTCTGGCAAATTCTTCAACGAACATCAATACTCAGTCTTCAGAGCCCCAAAAGATATACATTGCCAAGATGGCAAATCTAAAAGGGGCAATTACTTGCAATCATAAAAAGGGAATAGATCCAAATAATCCTGCCAGCAAAAAAGCATTAGAAAGATTTGAAATTTCTATAAAATCAAAGGAAGATACAATCAGCAAACTCAAGGATGATATTGCTGCCAAGAAATGGAAGACTGATCTTCAGAAAAATAGGTTGGAGGCCAGGTTAGAAAAAGTACAAGTTCAACTAAAGCTTCAGAGAGAGACTCGTGATTATAACCTTGGTACTTCTCTGAGAAACTATATTGATCCCCGCGTGATGCGAGCGTGGCTTGAATACGTCAAGCTCGATTGGAAGAAAATCTATACAGCTACTCTACAACGAAAGTTCATGTGGGTAGATACTTACGCAAAAAGTGAATTAAGACGTTTTTACCCGGGCAAAGATTACGGCAAGAAGGGGATTCAAGTTGTTCAAGAGGAAAGTTGATAAGATAAAATAAGATGGAGTCAAAGCATAGTCACGATAGATACGGCGTATGATGGGTTTTCCCAATTTAGGTAGGAACACAAGAAGAGAATGCTAGATCCAATGGATGTCAGTATTACACAATTAGACAACTTATTTGCGGACTCGAAAGGTAACGAAATTGTAGATTTTATTGATTCTATGAATCTCGAGCTTATCTCTAGTGTTATTGTATCATGTTAAACTATCTTTATGGACAAAATATTTGTGAATACGATAGACGCGCTACTCGAGCTTACACTTTCATATTCAGATTGACTCGAAAAAAATGTCTGTGATGTACCTATATGGGTCAATCGAGGTCAATCGAGGATGCATCACTAGTTTGAATAGATTATATATGCTAGAAAGGAATTTTCTTAGCAAATGGCCTCTGAGCTTTGCCGGGGTAGCTCAGCATGGCCAGAGCGTTCGACTCATAATCGAAAGGTCGCGGGCTCAAGTCCCGCCCCCGGCACTAGTTTCTTGAATTATTAAATGAGTATATGTGAGTGCGTGCATGCTTGCAAGCATGCACGCATGAAATCAAGAGATCTGGTACATGCCTCCACGGATACTAAGATGGGTTAAAATCACGAAATTGTTAATTTGACGCTTAAATTTGAAGACGAGAAGCCTGTGTTATATCTCCAATGAATTGTCAACCGGCCAACCAAATTCCCTGTTACTAGTACTTGCTGTAAGAGCGGCCTATCCATTTTGATGTTACATTAAATTGATGATTTTCCCTATCCTAGCATTAGCGATTTTGTACTGCCAAATTGCTATACCTAACCCACCTTCACATAATTCCCGCGCATTCCCTTGTTTGAATTCAACAAAATGCTATAGGGCCATTTTAACAAAAAAATAATCACCTTGGGTTTTGATACGCCAGAATGATTTCTGAATTAGACTTTTTTTATCCTTTTGTCTGTCAACTGAATGTTTTTTTCTTTGCCATGTTTTCTGAGTAATCAGGTATGTCTCAGCCGAGATCCTATTCCAATTTTCCTGTGAAGGTTACGATTGACGTCACAGGAACTGGTGATGTGCACGACGTGATTGACAAAATGGTCAAGTTATATGGAGACTCTAGCGATCAAGACAGGTTTAGCTGTAGACTCTTGCTTCCTAAGGGGGATACCAAGACTACTCAACTAAGCAAGAAAATTGGCGTTGCAATCCAAACTGGACTACT
>JANWJI010000150.1 GCA_025449515.1 Nitrososphaeraceae archaeon
GAAATCATACTTTGAACTTTATCTAAAGGAAATAGAGTTCAGGTTCAATCATAGGAACGAAAATATCTTCAGAATACTGACAAAAATGATGGTTGAATCTGTTCCAAACTCTTAGGTATTACCTTAGATTAAACCTTACTTTAGAAAAATATGTGAGAAAAAGTATGTCAAAACCTCAATGGATATGCTTAATTTGTGCAGAAGATTTCACTAGAAAATCTTCAGGAAGGAGACATATGAACAATAGCAGCATTCATAGCAAAAAACCCAACATCGTTAGATATATAGATTATATCATAGGACGAATTAAAGGAGATTACCCGCCGCCAATAAACCCTTCACGTTTGCAAAGGAGGAGAACCAATAAGCAACATGGGCCGCATAACCCCACTTTTACTCACGACTATAATAATACGTTGGATGCTCGAGCGATCTCAAACAGTAGGCTGGACTCTGTCAACCACTTAAATGTCTCTCTGCCTATGGCGAATGATAATAATTCCAAAAAATCATATCTCTATTCCGATGCTACAGGACAACAATTGCCCAAGGCAACGTATAAGGGACAAACATGGTTTCTCGGTGAATCTCAAATTACCTTATCTTCCAAATTTGAAGAGATTAAGAGAATATCCAAACCATATTTTTCGTCTGAAAATCTAAATATCTTATTGACAAATCTTGCTCGACAGGTCTTCCACGATGGTGGAAACGACCATATTATAGATCAATATATAACAAAATTTAGACAGAAAATAAATCAATTGGAAGCATTTGATTATCTATCGTCTTCAAAAAGAATGACCGGTACAAATACTTCTGAACAATGGACACAACAAGGAACAACTCACAACCCTTCTTTTCGAGGCGTAGATGAAGTTGCAGCAATAAAATTAGCGGAAATCGAGCAATTATTGACTTCTCGGTGTCCTCCGGAATTTGTGAAGAATGTAATCACGGGATTAACTAAACAATTTAACATGACAGGAGATCACTCTTCTCTGGATGAAGCGTTAGAACGTCATCGTAGAAATGTAAGAGGGTACGCTATGCGCGAATAATATCTCTAACTCATTTGTTAGCTGATTGACGAGATCTGAATTAATGCGGCGGCATTTGGATTCGTCATGGGTTTGGAGTAGACATAAAGTCTGATAGCGGAATGATCGAGGGGCTGCTCTTTTAATGGTACTTAAATCATAATCTGGATATTGGGACCTCTATACGACACATCGATGGTGAATGATAAGTACACATCCTCATGATAGATTGACTTTATAATAGATTGATTTTCAAATTAGGTGTGATTGGGTTGACTGATTGAATAAAAAAGTGACCGTCAGTTCTGAATAGACTTTATAAATCATTGACTATGACTACAAATATGATTGACTGCTTAGTCATGTCTATGTTCGTGTTAGGAATTTAATAATTTTGAATTGATTCAAGGATATCTTCAAAAACAGATCGTTGAGCATACTGGAATTATGAAATCGACATCGAAATCATCATATTATGTGAATAAATCTGTGATATCGTTAGATGGTTTACCGTTAGGACGTGTGATAAAAGAAGAGAACAGTAAGATGATTATATCAACTGATGATAACAATGTAAATAAGTTAAGCATTCCCAGCTGCAAAGTATTCTTAGCAGATAAAAAAAATGATAATGTGCTTATTGTGGATATAGAATATCATGAAGTATCAAAATATAAAATAGTTGAATTATGATTCACAGATTCAAATGTTATCATATCAAATTGATCCTACAAACTATCTTTGTTATTTTAGGAAACTATTTTATTTTACATATAATTTCCTATAAAATAGTAACTTAAATCGTAAAGTAGTCCACCTTTTAATTAACCAAAAACAAAGTAATACACCATCAGACAGACACAAATATGGATGTTATCAGATAATGACGTAATCCTTATGGCTTACAGTAAGGTGCAGGTAAGCCCAAATTCTTAAATAAAAAAAGGGATCTTTGTTTATCATGAATAAACAGATATCTAATCAAAAAACATACTCCACAAGTACGCTACACAAGACAGTAACAATTGATGGACTATCTATTTTTTTACAGGGAATCAGGGGAACCAACCAATCCGAAGATACTATTGCTTCATGGCTGGCCTTCTTCTTCTCACCAATACCGTAATCTTATTCCCGCTCTGGCCGACCATTTTCATGTCATCGCACCAGACTACCCTGGATTTGGGTATTCCGATATGCCTAGTACGAAAGAGTTCAACTACACCTTCGATCGACTCTCTGAGATAATAGAAGATTTTTTGAAGGCTATAGGCTTCACACACTTTGGACTTTTCATGCAGGACTACGGAGGACCGGTTGGCTTCAGGACCATATCTCGTCATCCGGACTGGCTCGAATGGCTTATAATACAGAACACCAATGCCTACGAGGTTGGTTTTACCAAGGTTTGGGATGGATTCCGTAATGCACTGTGGAAGAATCGTACACCAGAGACGGAGAGCCCCCTACTTGCATTTCTACAATATGACACTTTCAAGCAAGTGTATCTACACGGTCACAAGAGTCCAGATAATATTAGCCCTGATAACTGGAACATGGATTTCAGGTTCATGGAACGTCCTAACGCTCGGCAAGTACAGATGGATTTATTTTATGATTACCGTACTAACGTTTCATTGTATCCACAGTGGCAGAAATTCCTACGTGAACGTCAACCTAAAGCGCTAATTTTCTGGGGACAGAATGACATATTCTTTACCCAAGAAGGCGGCGAAGCCTATCTGAGGGATCTACCAAACGCCGAGATGTACAGGCTTGATTCAGGGCACTTTGCTATAGAGGACTGTCTTAATGAGATCGCTAATAATATCAGCCGCTTCTACTTCGAGAGAGTGTTCATAAGACCAGCTTGATAATAATAACATAAAAGCATTATGAAATGTCAGGATATGTTTCCCAGTCTCACCGTAAAAAAAATACTGATGATCACAAGACCTATCTCCCATTTTCGTTTCTTCTTACGTCTGGATTATTTTTTCCTCAAAGTCTTCAATGCCTTTAAGCCAAAAAAATAACATTTAGACCAACTTTACAGCATGCAGAAGAGACTATAATAAGTTCTATCTATCAAGTATTTGTGTTATGGGACGTAAGGATTGGTATTATGTCCACCTACCAAAACTTCTTATCAAAAGACTGGATCAATTTCTGCAAACATCTAGGGCCAAGAGTATGGGTATGTCTAGTAAACCTGAGTTATTAAGGCATCTTATAAATCAGTTCCTCGATGAAGAAGAAGCATTATACAATAAAATGAGTTATGTGAGCGACGTTATTTTAGAAATGAAAGATCGTGATCATGTCGTCTTCACGTTCAGTAACGAATCACAGTTTAGGGAGATTGTTAATGCGGCTGTAAGACGAGGCATAGATCGCAATCAGATTAATGTCTTACTTATCTACAGAATAGAGAGCCAAAAATTCACAGAAGCGCTAGATAAATTTGAAAATGCAAATCTTCTATTCAATTCACAAGATATAACGATAATTCCAGCCGATGAAGGTTTTTATGACGATGGCAACTTTTCTGCTGTGCCAAGTCTTAGAAGTATACGTAATACCGTAGAACTCGCAAAACGGATATCAAAAGATGGACTAAATGTTTTGGCCACCTCATCTAGTAAGTTGATCCAACAGGGAAGATGAGGACGCTCTGAGACGGGAAACGAGTTCAATGAAGCGATAAAAGGATTTGAATTTCCTATAACTACATTATGTCTTTACAAAGCAGTCCCAGATAATCTTGAAGATCGTTTTTTGGAGTATCACGATCTCATCATAAAAAGATCGCCTTCGTCATAAATTATGAGGTAAATATACCCTAAATGTTGAGAAGGCATTTTTCCTTTTATGTAATATTTAGCGGAATTGCTTTTAACAAAGATACAGCGTTATTCTCTGCACCTATCATCAGCGTATATTTTCCTGGATTTAAATCTGTTGAAGGAGTAAAAATAAGTGTGATTTTCTCTATATTCTTTGAGGTATCAATTGTAAATGAGTTCTTGTTAAAATATGCTGTTGAATTCCCAAGATCTCCAGTTGGTGTGAAAGTTCCAGAAACGATCATATGAATAATATGATTATCAACTTCATTTTTAGGATAAAATGAAGACTGCGATCCTGTTGTTTTAACTTTAATATTGATCTTTTCACTTTCTCCTCTTTTGATTGTTAACTCCTTCAAATCTGACTCTGAGTAAGAAACGCCTACAGAAAATGGCAGATGTCTATCAGAAACATCTATTTTGCCAATCTTATTTTCCGACCACTCTGTAAACCAGAGCTGCTTAGCATTGTCATTGTTATTACCATTGCCATTTTCAGTAGAAAACTGCAGAACACTGGCAATACCGCATGTTTGTCGAGTGTTATTGTTGCTATTATTGGTACTAGAATTCATTGTATTATTAAACGAAGAGCATATACCCCATAAGCTGTTTTGTGATGGAATCCAATACTCTATTAGCGTTTTATGCGACGAATCAAATCGGGCAATTTTGTTTCCTTCCCATTCGTTAAACCACAAAGACCCACCAGACTTTTTGATCCAGGATGGAAGGGTATAAGCATGTTTAGAGATATTAGTAATATTATCACTATTATCTTTTGAACCTGACATGACATTAATATCACTAAAGATCCTAGATGAGGCTCTTGAAGTAACAAATTTTACAATCTTGACATTATTGTTATCATCGTTAAGTTCATGTAATTTGAATTTGTAAAAAATGCTTGTGCCTGCATTTGTAACCCATAGATCTCTAGACTGTGGGTCTACAGTCATTCCTAGAGGTGAGATTATTTCTTTAGGTAACTCGAACTCGTTGAAGGTTCTTGTATCTAAATTATATCTTACTAAGTAACCCTTCTTAGAATATGCCATTACAGAGATCCAAATGTCATGTCTTTTACTATCATATGCAAGCGAGCCTACGGTAATATAAATAGGATCAATTCCTTTAAAATTATTCGCAACAGGAAGAGCAATTTGAGAAATTCCTTCTGATGTTCCGTTCTTCATATTTGACATTAATTGGTATTTTCTTCACCGCAATATATGTAGCCCATGATGCAAGATTGCGGAAAGATATTAGGGAATCAGTGGAACAGCATTCAAATCTGTTAGATAAAATTGGGACTTCACAACTACAACGAGAAATTCTAGCAAAAGTTGCAAAATTTAAAAACACCTATAATGAGCCACAAGTACTCGAAGCACTTC
>JANWJI010000151.1 GCA_025449515.1 Nitrososphaeraceae archaeon
ATTAATGGATGATGAGGCTAGATTTTGGATAGTGCAGCAATTCTCTGACAAAAGTTCGCGGCTGATATAAAACCGATGTTTAGGAGAGAAATCAACTACTAGAATGCAGACTGTACTCATAATTGAAGTCCCACTCTGACAGATTTTTTGTTACTCTGAGATGTACTAGACATAAAAAAAGGTATTTCATCATTTAGGCTCCATTTTTGTGCAGATAAATGCAATAATAATAATCAAGAATTGACTTTTCATATCACAGGAAAGAAGATACCTTCAAAATACTCACAAGCATAATAGTAAAATCTGTTCCAAATCCTTAGGTATTACCTTAAATTATATAGTCTAATATTATTATCGTACATATGCGATCAGTTCAAGTTTCTAAAGCTAATGGTCTCTGAACTTGTGCACCGAGATATTCCAGAACCCAGTGAGGGACAAGTACGTATCAAAGTTCAAGCCTGTGGGATTTGCCATGGTGATTCTATTACTAGACAAGGGTTGTTTCCAGGCATACAATATCCAAGAGTTCCTGACATGAAGTAACAGGTGTAGTGGGGACTTCCATAGTAGAGCCCCACTTATTGAATTATATTCAGGTCGGTGTATGCTCAGATGTCCCCACGGTCCCCACGCTGCGCTATAATTATAGCATGATCTGTTTATAATAATATAATATCTTATTAAATATGATATAATATAATGCAATATACTCATAAAAATGGCCGTGGGGATCGTAGGGAGTCGTGGGGACTAACCACCTGTCCCCACGCTTTCAGGTCTTTTATCATAATCTGCCATTCCCTTTTGATTCTCAGTTATGTTCACAACGTCAGCATCAAAAATACCGTGTAGGTTTGCTTTGCTTACTTTTGCAATCCTCTTACCATGTGATTTTATAACATCTCCCCCAAAAACATCTGAAAAGGCCTTCAGATTAGGAACTTGCTTGCTTGTTATGCCATATCGATAAAGTTCATCAACTACACCACTGCCAAAAGCTTAGTCACCTGTTAATTCATGCGTAGTCTTGCCTTTAGCTTCTTTACAAAATGGTAATAGGTTGAGTTTTACTAAAGCTTCAAATCTGCTATAGCTTGATTTACATGTATTGTATTCATCCGACTCGAATGCCTTAACTCCAAATAGGTTTCTTGTTTTATCGATAACCATACTTTCAAGTGCGCTAATGATAGCCTCTTTTGAATCAGATATTGAATCTTCAAGTAATGTTTGTTCCAATTCCTTGTTGAACCATTCGGGAACTTGTCTATTACCAGCATATTCGTAAATTTCCTTCAGTATTATTCTAGCCTTTTCAAAGGGTGTTAATTTCTTGTCAAGAATCAAATCTTGATTATTCATAACGAATTTGTTTCTAAACTGCCCCATTACATGCAACCTGAACAGATTAGGTAGTATTTCGCTATCATAGAATACTGCTTCATTACTCCCTTTGTAATGAGTCTCATTAGTTGGAAAGTGTCTGACAGCAAGGCGTTTCATAAGTGCTGCATCCTCAGAATTTCTATTCTGATCAAGCACTTTACGGAGTATAGGCTGATCCACTGCGGTCTTGATTGCTGCGACTACAGCTGATCCTGATAAAGACCCAACGACTACAAGCAAATACCATAAGCGGGCTGAGTTTTGTCTTCTATAGAATCGAAGTATGGAATCCTGCCACGCCGCATGTATTCATAATCAATACTTCAGATCTTACCCAATGGCTAAGAAATGTGCTTGAGCGATTACAAAAGACTGATCCCAAAGGATTTGATAAACTGGTAACAGCAGCTGCCTAGGGCATTTCTGACATCTCTGCCCTTGCGCTGTATCTTGTATTTGTATTCCCATTCTGGTCTAGGGTCAGTTACCTTTGCTACGGCTGTTCCGAATTCTAAGTTATAGCCTTCCGTACTAACAAAAGGAAAGGTTCCTCGTCCGACTACATTTCACTTACACAAATCCAAATTATTGTGGATTCAGAATCAGTATGCCCTACAATAGGACCAGATAATAGACCTACAGCACCAGAGGAGGGGAAACACAACTAGCTTTGCTTGAAAGGCTAAAATTTATAAAATTCCTTTCATGCTAAAAAAGAACTGGCTATAGCTTTTAGATATTTCATTTTAATCAATTAAGTTACTTGCAGAATAACCAAAATGACTACCTGGTAAAGGGTTATCGTTATAATGATGAATTGTTTTTATTATCTAATGTCGATACTTCTCCAAAAGAAAGAGGTGTTTCACCATTCATTCCAGTAATGATTCAGCCCTGTTTTCGCATTTTGTAGATACCTGTGAAAAAATACGAGCAACTACTAGCAAAAATATGAAGGTAAATGTCCTTTCTGAATATCTCTTTTCCCTAGATGATGAATCTTTACCTATTGCTGTTCTGTTTTTCTCTAATAGAATATTTCCACGAGGTTCAAAATTCGTGATGAATATAGGTTTTAGTACAATCATACAAGTACTTTCCGAAATAGCTACTCTAGATTCAAATCAAGTTCAGAAGGTCTACTTACAACACGGAGATATGGGTGCATTATCTGAGTATGCAGTCTCAAAAAAGAACATGCTTTCACTTTTCCAACAACAACGTTTAACGTTATCATCCGTATATGGCCGACTTAAGGAAATTGCAGATACTATAGGCTCTGGTTCTAGTAAAAATAAGAAAAACATCTTAAAAGGAATACTTATCGACAGCTCACCGCTTGAAGCAAAATATCTGATAAAAATCATAAACGGAGAATTGAGGATTGGTTTGATAGAAGGCCTGGTTGAAATTGCAATATCAAAAGTATTCGGCCAAGATGTTAAACAGGTTAGAGACGCAATGCTCGTTTTAGGAGATATTTCCAAGGTAGTATTGTTGGCCAAGAGAAACTTACTACATACTGCGCTAACCAAACCACTTACACCCATGAGTTACATGTTAGCAGATGTAATGTTTACCGCAGAAGAGATAACCAACTATTATAAAAGACCTTTGATTTGCGAATTCAAATACGACGGTATACGAGCACAAATGCATAAGATTGGACAACAAGTCAGGCTATTTTCTCGTAGGCTTTCTGATGTCACAAATGCATTTCCCGAATTAGTTAATGCTGCAGCTGACGTAAGACTGCCGTCACGACCCTCAAAGGCATTGTCAGATACCGATTTTATTTTAGATGGAGAAGTAGTGGCTTTTCAAAATGGCAGGCCACTTCATTTCCAGGAACTTCAAAAAAGGCTTCACAAAAAGAATCTGACAGAACAAACCATAGCAGAAATCCCACTTGTATATGTAATATTTGATATCATGTATTTCAACGGAGAAAACTTAATTAGAAAGTCAATTAAAGAAAGAAAAGAAATTCTATCAAATATACCTTTTAAAGAGCCTATCATTACCTCAATATACAAACTTGTAAGTTCAGAAGAAGAAATTATTGCAATGTTTGAAAAAAGCAGATATATTGGTCATGAAGGACTTGTACTAAAAGACCCACAATCTCACTATCATCCAGGAAAAAGAGGAAGATATTGGATAAAGCTGAAAAAGGAACTAGATACAATCGATGCAGTTATTGTAGCTGCTGAATATGGTCATGGGAAGCGTGCAGGAATGTTATCTGATTACACATTTGCAGTAAGAGAGAACGATGACATGAATAGCGAATTAAGAACCATTGGTAAGGCTTATTCGGGATTAACAGACAATGAAATACTTCAGATTACAAAAAGATTAAAATCAATTATAATAAAAGATGAAGGTATTCGAATAATAGTAAAGCCAGAAATAGTTTTGGAAGTTGCATTTGACAGTATCCAGAAAAGTAGTAGGCATGACAGCGGTTTTGCATTGCGTTTTCCTAGAATAAAAAATATACGTGAAGATAAGAATGTCTACGAAATAGATTCATTACAAAAGGTTGAACAGATCTACGAAAAGCAGATTCATATAATAAGTAAAATAACTAGGGATGATAACACAGCTGTCTGACAATAAATTTCTGCTCAGGCCTCCGGTTAAAACACGATAATCAATGATATTCACTGCTATCTTCAAAGTGATAGAACTTCAAAGCTAATTTACGTATGAATGGCGGGTTCGGAGGAATGCAAACCAAATTTGACTCAATTTTGCCACTCGGCTCTAGTCGATACGAAAAGCAGGCAATAAGACATCGAGGTCGGTCGATCTCTTCGTAATTATAGTCAGATCAGAATATAGGCTAGACTATCACGAGTAAAGCAGAGGCATTTAAGATTTATAATAACAATGAATCAAAGCTACAAATTCAACTAAAGGCATTAGATGCAATCGTAAAAACGAAGTTAGCGGCATTCGAAATATTGGCAAACGATTCCCTAATCCTTAGCGTAAAGACGCTTAATGAAGGCTTGGAGAAAAGAGAGGCAGAATATAGGAGATAAATATATGAAAGTGCATAATCTAGGTAAGGAGATCGATAACCTTCACATGAATATTGTCAACGTCGAACACAAGAGGGGTATTAAAACGAGTGCTAGAGACTATATTGGTAGCGCTGCCAATTCCGATTTGATTATAGAAGAACAGAAGAAACGTAGGATAAACGATTTTAATTTGGAACTAGGCAGTAGGGCATACAGATACCAGATGCTAGTCTCGGGTAAATATCGCAATACATACGACAAGGAGCAGGAAATTGCGAGATGGGAGGCATATCGCAACCGATTACGAGGGACAGCCGAATACGATAGCCGTATTTCAGGGCTGGGATTAACACCTGAGCAATACGTTAATCTGTCGATCAAATACTGTAAGTCGCTATATATCTACACATACTTAATACGACCATGGTTAGACAAGTCTCCAGCACAACGCTATAAAGACAAAAAGCGGGAGTGGATGAGCCATGATTGCAGTGTTTGGCGTAAATATGGAAATACCTATGAGGATAAGAAAAAGGATAAGTTGGGATGTACCTCTGATAAGTGCGATCTAGATTGTGAATATTGTGCTAATGAAGGTGTCATAACAGACGAGCAAGTACATTCGTGGTATAAAGACGAATATGGGCACTTTACCGAAGCAGAAATTAAGATATTGGATGCCTTAGAGTAAGGTCTTCGTATGGTTCAAAATCCAATCTAGGCATAGATGTTTACCGCTGCAACGCAGCACCAGACATTAAGTCCCTATCTCTAACCGTATGCCAAATTAGTTGTTTTTAAATACAGTTCCTGTTCCAACTAGAGTAACAATGGAGAATGATATTACAACACGAAAAGAAGGAACAAGCCGTGATTGCACCTGATTTAAGCCAGATGACAGAACTAGGTAGGCAACGATATAGAATGGTGCATTCACAAGAATCAATTCTGAGGGAAGCCAGAACACATCATAACACCCACGAAATATCAACCCGTACATAACCCGCTACCACCACCGTGGGCCACAAGCAAACTCGTTGAATAAATCGTAAGAGATAGGTCTTGGTTAGTTCGTTTTACTGCGCCACGATTTCTATTTCCAAGTGATGTCTTCTGCATTTGCATGATTGAGAATATGTTACCTTTTGAATGTTGAATTTTTGTGTTAATGATCCAAAAACGGTTTTACCTATAGACCAAGAATAAACCTACTAGCCGCTATGGTATCAACAGGCTGCACTTGACCAATCCTACTGCTAAAATGTTGTGGGAGTAATATTTAGTAGTTATCTTCATGAGATGAGTCAACTGCGCATAAACTTGCGCATTGTCACTTTAATTCCAAAGCAAATTATATATGACATTAAAAGTAACAATTGGTCAAAGATGAAGGGATTATTAATTCTACTTTTGCTAGCGTTAATGTCAATTCTAACTATATCACTGGAGCAACCTGATTTGAGCAATGTCTACTCACAGAAAGCAAACAAGACAACTTCAAGTAGTGGTCTGCTCGACCTTTTTGGCAACGGCTTGAACAATCTGAATAATGAGTTAGGGTATTCCGTCACTCTAGACGGCAACCAAATATTTCCGAACAGCACTCTTAAAGATAAAATAATAAATGGACACCAACCGTCCACCTATAATATTTCTAGCTTGAAATACAATCTCCTCGGATATCAAATAAATGCGCATGATATAAAAATTCGAGTTAATCCTTCAGCAATTGATTCAACAAGAACAAAGGTTGACATACCGTTAATGTTTGCGAAAAACGTGACCGTAACTGATGGCATCAATCTAAATTATGATAAAGTTGATTTGGGATCAATATGGGGAATATATGATAAGACAAATAACAAAATGGTAGTCCATATTCCTGTTGGAGTAGCGCTGAAATATTTGCATTTATAGTAATATTGATGTTGAAGTTGCAGG
>JANWJI010000152.1 GCA_025449515.1 Nitrososphaeraceae archaeon
AGATTATATAGCGACTACGGAAACAGTAATCTTTTTAGTTTTACTATCAAAATGTGTTGTGATATGGTATTGAAGTACTAATTATTAGAAGATTCCTTATTCTAGTAAAGTGACGAATGATGTTGCAACAAAGCATATTTTACCATTATGGTCTCAAGAGGATTCATATTCATTCAATTGTTTTACATTGCACCATAGATCTATCCTGATGGAGTTTATTGATGTTGGAATGTATGAATACTGCATGTGGAGGCCGCTGCACAGACTTTCAAATATGTTGTAACTTTATGAGGGCTGAATATTGGTAATTTGATCATCATCAGATCAAACAATTGATCTAACGATGAATCTTGTGATATCCTATGAAAAGCTTTTCCTACCAATAGAGATAGTTAAATGAATAGACAAGAGGGTTACCATATATAAAGATATAATGCTTCTTGGGTCATCTTGAAATACTTGATATAATTTGTCCCATTAGATATTTGCGATAAAAACAATCGATAAGACACGAAAAAAGCCGAACCAATATCGATAATTATTAAAATCTAAACTGATCTTGATCTTACATATGATTGTCTATCTACAGACTATATATGTAGTCAAGTCCTGAAGAACAGGATAGTATGCTATTATGCAAACGAGCCCTATCTACTAGTCAGAAGCTCTTTTCAATCACTTCAAATTGGTTTATGTATCGACAATCCAGGAAAAATAGATCGATGTTCGCTGTTTGAGAGATCAAATTTCATGAATTAGGCCAACTAGACTTCTTTTGGGTTTAGGCTGCAAAATCTTTTGAGGATATCCAAGACATAGGATTGACGACGGAGTATATATGGTTTCGAGCGCAGCCATGACTTTGGTCTCGTCAATCATACCTATCCAGATGGAGCTTAATCCAAGGGCGTGCGCAGCCAGCTGCGCATAAGCTGCAGCCAATGTAGCGTCTTGTAATGAAAATTTCTTGAGAATATCATGTGGAAAATTCATTCTTACTCTATCTGGATTCATACAAAATACGAGAATGACTGGAGCATTGACATACGGTTGTTTATTGGCAGCCTCGACAAGCTTGACTTTGATCTCAGGTTTCTTTACATTAAAGATTTCAAAACCTTGGAATCCTCCTGCAGTGGGGGCTGTATCGGCAGCTGCGAATATCATCTCGACTTTTGCATCCTCGACTAGTCTAGTCTCATCAAATTTTCTCTGGGATCTCCTTCCCAACATAACATTAAATATATTAGTTCTTAGCGCATCATCTACTTCCTCGATATCAACAGCTTTATCTTCATCTTCTTTAGGATAAAGTAAATCTTGAGTAACCTTATTACCATGCGTTCCAGCAAACATCCTAGAAAATACGTCCTTAGGATATGACACCAATCATAATATCATAGCATGCTCTACAAAAGAGTTTCTATATTCATACATTGGATTTAGCACAAATAATGTCCTTGTTGATTTAATATGTTATTAAAATTTAGATAGAAATTAATGGAAATACTGCTATTTTGGAATATCAGAAACAATTAGCTTTCGTTTCCAGAAAAGTGTACGTTACAATATAGCATACTAATCTAGCTTGCTCCAAAATATCACTGGGCAAGCAGATTCAGACTCGATTTCAGATATGACTGAGCAATATGTAAACCCCCAATTACCAGAATAGCGATAAGGAGTTAAACGTCAAACGACAGAATAACATCTGTCCGCCAAAGGTTTTTATACACCGCATATCCAGGTTAGGATAAAATTGTTACTTAATGTTCAAAGGGTTATCATGATAGTTGCTATTGTTTACCTCGTTCTCTTTTTCGCGTTAGGTTCTGGATTGTTTAACTCTATTATTGAGGGCACAGCAAGAAGTACGAGGACATTTATCATTCCAACACGATCGATTCAGACGATTGGAGAAACAATTGTAACGACAATGATCTTATTTATTGGTATGGCAGGCGCTTTCCTGTTATATAAAGCCGGAAATTCCATCAATCCAAAAAATCAGGGAAGTCTCTTAATAGCTGGTTTTGCGACCATCGGAATTGCTATGCTTTTAGGATTCAGGTTAGTCGACATCAAAGTTTGAATCAAAGTTTGAATTATCGATCATGGGCGTTTTTCTAATGATTTAGCTTAGGATTAATGGACATAGATGTCTTCAAACGACTCTTTTTCAATAAATCAACTTCTACTTTGCTATGTCAGGCACAATCCACAATCGGTCTGCTCCGATTTATTATCTGTTATTGATTCTACCGTAGCTGCTCAACTACAAATGTCATACGAAATTCAATTGAATGAGTACGCATCGTGAAATCATACATCCAATCCTAAATATCTCCAATCATAATCACAAATGGAAAGATGATCCAAGAATTCTACCGTCTACTAATTTGAGTCTAGATAGTTATTAGCCTTTAACAATTCATTGTCGCTGAGGCTCAATTTCGGAAAGTATTTCAAACTGCTTAGTCCATAGCTTGGAAGTTAAACATGGATGCAATTAATGAAAGGCACGAATTGGTTATCTGATCGTTAGAAAAGTGATTTAGGTTAAAGATGTGTTCCTGACTATCGCTAGAATAGTTCTAGATGAGGCCTCGGTTTCAGGATATTTCATGCATTTGTTTTTTTCCTTTGTCTCCTTGACCTTCTATTACTATCATCGTTAAAGTTGATCTAACTTTATCTATTCTCCTAACGTGCCACGTAATCGTTTCCCTTAGTTTATCCATAGTATCAGATCTAATTTTCAAAATTATATCATATACCCCATAAACTCCACTTACCTCGATAATCTCAGGTAACTTTTTTAACTCTCTGAGTATTTCTTCTTCAGATCCAAGGTCGCAATTAATCAAAACGTATGCAGTTGGCATTATGATGTATCATTTAAATAATCTTGGAACTATTAAACTCTTTTGAAGAATCTAAAATATTCCTGTTGGTTGGTTTGTATAGTTGTAATATTTAGTTAAATGCACTATTTATTTAGACGCAACATATAACGCCAAATTCACATTATGATCGAGAATCTCTTTCAAAAAGGAAAAAAGCATACATACAAACAGTTAAAGATTTTTTCAATGAGGTATCCTATGATCATATCAGATATTTTACCATTAACGGAATTTCCAATAAATTAGGTATGAAATTAAGACCGTATAAACTTCATAAAATTTAATATCACAAGACACTCTTTCAAAAAGGAGATAATCTAAGACGCCTGTAGGGAAACGAGGATTTTAGTATTCACCCATTCCACCCGGAGGCATTCCGCCACCTGGAGGCCCACCTGCAGATTTACTTGATGCTATGACGTCGTCTATTCTTAGAATCATACAAGCGGCTTCAGTAGCCGACTTAATTATCTGTTCCTTGACACTAAGCGGTTCCAAAATTTCAAGTTTAGATATATCAGCAATCTTTGCGCTTCTAACATCGATTCCAGTCCATTTGGAGCCCTTGCTTTGCTTGGCGCGCAAATCGGTCATAGCATCTATTGGATCCATACCTGCATTTTGAGCTAATGTCAGTGGGATAATTTCCAAGGACTCTGCGTATTTCTCAGCTGCCAGTTGTTCTCTACCGGTTAATGTACTTACCCACTCTCGTATTTTTGATGCTGCATATGCTTCGGGAGCTCCGCCTCCAGCAACTACTAATGGTTTTTCAATTACGTCTTTTGTAACCATTAATGCGTCATGAATGGATCTATCTGCCTCGTCCACCACTCTCTGTGACCCACCTCTAATTAATATCGTCACAGATTTTGGATGCTTGCAACCCTCTATAAACACCCACTTGTCAGTTTCGACCTTGCGCTCTTCTACAACATCAGCAAACCCAAGATCTTTAGCAGTGAGATCTTCGATAGTGGTCACAATACTGGCTCCAGTTGCTCTAGATAGCTTGGTCATATCACTTTCCTTCACTCTTCGCACGGTCAGGATATTTGCCTTCGCTAGATAATGCTGAGCGATATCGTCTATCCCTTTCTGACACACGACCACATTAGCTCCAACCGCGATTATTTTGTCTACCATACCCTTTAGCATCTTATTCTCTTCCTCCAAGAACATTTTCATTTGATCTGGCGAACTTATGTTGATCTTGGCATCAAATTCGGTCTTTTCGATTTCCAGCGCAGAGTTGATTAATGCAATTTTTCCTTTTTCTATTCTTTTTGGCATGCCTCCATGAACGACTTCCTTATCAAGGACGATTCCTTTGATCATCCTCGTATCTCGAAGCGATCCTCCGGCCTTTTTTTCTACCTTGACATCATCAATATCGACTTTAAAACCAGAATCGGATTGATCAGAAACTTGTAAAATCGCATTGACTACTAACTCTGAAAGTGCTTCGGAGTCCTTGGAGACTAGTTTAGTCTGCATAGAAGTCTTTGCAATTTTTATCAATTGTTCTCTGTCATTATTGCTAACTTTCTGAGCCATATTGTTAAAGATTTCAATAACCTTGGTTGCACTCTTCCGATAACCATCTACGATGATCGTTGGGTGTACATCCTTAGATATCAGCTGCTCTGCTTTCTCTATAAGAGCTCCAGCTAGAACCACTGCTGAAGTTGTACCATCACCGACCTCGTTGTCTACAGATTTGGCAACTTCGACCATCATCTTTGCTGCAGGATGCTGAACATCAATTTCCTTCAGGATCGTTGCGCCGTCGTTCGTAACAGTTACGTCTCCCAAAGAATCTACTAACATCTTGTCCATTCCCCTTGGGCCTAGACTAGACCGTACTACCTCTGCAATTAATTTGGCCGCTGTTATGTTATTTTTCTGGGCATCCTTACCCTTAGTTTGAGTTGCACCCTCTTTGAGTATTAATACTGGTACTCCACCAGCCGCATTTTGATTTGACATTTCACATATTCACCTAAAATTAATAGACTAGATGGCATACTTTGGTATATTTTAAATTTACTAAATTGATTGCCAAAATCGGGACCTAGAATCAATAACGCATTCCAGATGACTGAAACAAAATGAACGACTGTGATTAGCTAGGAGTTCTGAATCATTACCAAAGTAGCAGATTAACTGATCACTTAAAAGAGCTCTTTATACTTATCCTGTTTAATTTCGGTATAGGTTTCCTTTGGTGTTTTGTCGTCGATTGAGATCCCGAGACTAAGACAAGAACCTATGACTTCCTTCACGGCACTTTTCAGACTGCTAGCATATGAATTATCGATCTTCATTTTTGCAATTTTGATTATACTATCCATCGTGATCTTTCCTGCACTCGCCGTACCTGCAGTGCCAGAACCTTTGGTTATCCCTGCCTCTTTTAATATCAAGGCTGCAGTGGGTGGAATTCCTACTTCAACATTGAATTGCTTAGTATCTGAATCAACTTCTATCTTCACTGGAACCTTCATGCCAGGAAAATCCTTGGTCTTCTCGTTAATCGCATTCACAACTTGCAGTACATTCACTCCAATGGGGCCTAAAGCCGGGCCAAGTGGTGGGCCCGCGCTTGCTTCTCCTCCACTAACCAGCGCACTTATGGATTTCTTATCAGTCATATTTTCCACGAATCCTGTACCTAGATATAAATGTCTTTGATAACGATCATGCTAACAAGGTTTATCAGTTGGAAATGGGGAGACTTGTTTTCATCAATTGATAAATCCATAAGCAACCCAATTGGATGTTTCGTCTATTTACTAGTATGGCAAACCACACCCAAATCTGACTGCATCTCCATGTCCTCACAGGATCTTTCATGGGCATTTGCCTGATTAAAGATAATCAATTAATTAAATCGACTTACGTAACCGGCATCACTACATATATGTAACACACATACTCGTCTGAAAGCAGTGTGACCAAAACACTCGCAATTGATCTCGATTCAGTCCTAGCAGACACTATGACAACATGGACGGCAGTATATAGCAGTATCTATAAAACTCGAATATCAAAATACGAGATAACCTCTTGGGATATTACTAAGATTCTACCAATATCTGCGGAGGAGATATCTGGGATTTTTATATACGTCTGGACCCATCTTTGGAAGGAGATACCTCCGACCGAGCCTAACTTGGCAAACATTGTGAAGCAGATTCACAAAAAGGGCTATAGGATTTCTATTCTTACAAAACGGGAGAGGGAAACAGTACAATATGTCGCGAACTGGTTGGATTATTATGATATCTTCTCAGATGATCTTATATTTGTATACGACGCAACGCCAAAAGCAATGTATCAATTTGACATCCTAGTTGACGATGCGCCCATTAACTTAATCGATATAATATCACCAAAAGTAGGAATTCTATTTAATCAACCATGGAACCTTGGCTTTAATTGGCCCATTCGGGTCAGTTCAATTAGCAACATGGAATCTAAGTTGTAGAAATGAGTGTGGACGGGTAGTTATGATAACACCATAAAATGGAGATTAATCAATATTCTCTTGGATAGGACTCGACACAATAAGGATCCTGTTGCTGGCATATTAGTGATGGTTATCATTTCTACAAAATCGTATTGATCCTTATTTCGTCGCAATAGGATCTAGGGTTAACAGGATTAAAAATTGCCGTTAATCGCTCTAACGATTTCCACAAATACTTGACCATTCGGTAGAGTATATGCTTTCTCTCCTATTCTTGTCTTGTTAACCCCATGCATAATCTTAATGGGATGCCAATATACAAGACTGTATAGAAGGATCATTAAGATAATGCCGCTAGCGATAAGAGCAATTCCGGCATATATCAAAAGTCTCTTCTTATCCCTTCTATTTAACACTCAATAATAGCACCAATTCTCGTGCACTTTCTTGCATTCGTACCTATGATTCTCATTACGAAAAACTTGTGTTGCTGGCGGCAGGACAATGCGTAGTATCAAAAAAATGGAAGCTATAAAAATTTGTTTTTGAGCTAGATATGAGTTTAGACTGACTGGCCCAAATTATAATTGAAATTTGATCTTTCAATTCATAACACTTAAAGGTTGATGTGGAAATATTGCTAGCGTGATGACTTTTTCAAATAATTTGCATCGACTGTAACGGGTATCTGGTATGGTGAATCGAGCAATACTACTGTCGCCTCTTGTTTTTCATAGTCTACTCTAGTTATCTTGGCCTTCATTGATTTGAAAGGACCTCCGATAACCTCCACGGTATCATCTACGCTTAATTCAGCCACTACGGGTTTCTTGACAATATAACCTTCTATATCTTTAAAAGGCAATTCTCCACGAATTTGCCCCCTTACATGTCTAACACCTGACAATGCTTCAAAGGCGACCATTGAATCTGGAGCTTCGATTATTATATAGCCCTTGAAACTATCGAGCACAAGTATAGAATAGATTCCAATTTTTTTAGCGGCGACTTTGTTTTGAAGGATATTAGCTACTACTCGTTCCTGTCCTCCCGTGGTTCTAATAGCAAAGAATTTTGACTCGATCGTCTTTAATTTTTCTTCTGATAGAATGATATTCGAATCTTCGGTAGAAGATACCTCTTCATGAGGCATAGATATATGTGACGCCTCACCTTGTTGTTCAAGAGTTTCCATATCCTCAACTGTTTCCCGATTTTCTTTATTGCCCTCTTCTATTTCAGATAAATCACTAAAAACCTCATCATCAGAATGTTTACTTTTTTCAAGATAATTGTTCATAATTCCTATTTCATTAATCGATAGTCTAATGCAATTTATAAATTTACTTAACTTGTCCCATACAAATTCGCTATTTTGGAATCTAAAATATATGGCAATTCGCTTCGCCAAAAGATAGGTTCAGAAATAAATTTACCACTCAATATTCTATTGAGGAATAGAGCCAGCAACATAGTGTATTGATCCTATTAATGATTCTGTTGCAATGTTTCCAGGTAGTAATCAGGATATTCTAATTACGCAAATATCGAGAGACTATTTGGTAATTTCTAGACGTATCAGAGTCTGAAATATCATATTTAAAGTACGAATATCTAGATAGATACGAGGGACTGGAAACGTAGGTGGACCAGTCTATCCGGAGTGGGTTCGGCAAGTGGGATTAGACTTGGATATAATAAAGCTGGATTTACGATTAGATAGATGTTGTCGAAATAGATCAAAAGAATCGATGAATATGAAGATCGATACCAAGTATTATCCTTCTTGGAAATTGAGATCTAAATTATTGGTGTTTTTATGACATAAATAGACAGCTATCTGTTGATATTATAACAATTTATGAATCCAAACTTACATAAGTTAACGTTTAGAGAAAATTCGCACTATGGGAATACATTTTACTGAATTTCAAGATACATCCAGAAACTATCTCTCCTAGTCCTCAAAGTTACTTTCGAAGATAGGATTAATTGGTGTTATCCGTACGTAAGGGTATCTTGGAGGAAAGCTATTACACCCTTATAGCTTCGGAAAGGGATTTGGCAAGTATGACAATGTTAAACTATTTGATTAATGATAGGGGGTTTGAAGCTGCCGAGGAGAGTTCAAATGTCTTTGAATCAAAAATCCACAAAAATGTTAAGCTTTATGTCTCCAAACTCGAACTTTTTTCTCTAGAGGATATTGATGCAGATATTCACGGATCAAAGGCAATAATTTTTCTATCCAAACATGAATCGATGAAGAAAATTCCAACTCTTACTTGTCATTCTACGGGCAATTTTTTAGATAATAATTATGGAGGAAATCCGAAAGAACTTGGATTGTGCTATCCATCTCTACAGAAAGATTTCATCAATAGAATTAATAATAAGAAATCTTTAGTGCCAGATTACGAAATATGCATTGAAGCCACACATCACGGACCAACATCATTACGATGTCCAATTTTGTTTGTGGAGATAGGATCATCTTACACTCAGTGGGCTGATATTAATGCTGCTTCACTTGTTTGCGATACAATGCTTGAGGTAATCACACTGGGATTTAGGAATTGCGCCAAAATAGGCATCGGACTTGGGGGCTCGCATTACCCAGCTAAATTCAACAAATTGTTGCTAGAATCAGAATACGGTCTTGCTACTATAGCTGCTAGGCACAACCTACATCTTATTGATCAAATTATGCTAAAACAAATGTCCTCAAAGAGTGTCGAAAAGGTAACTCATATTGTAGTAGACAAAAAGGGTCTAGGTAAGGAAAGGAGGCGAATAATGAACCTCGTAAGCCATTTTGGTCTTGAGATACTGTCAGTGTGATCGAGGTTGATTGCTACTATTTAGGACATCTATTTGATTTGTTATAGATATTTTACTTCAAGTTCGTTTAAAGACTCTATAAAATCTATTAGTAACTCTCAATTAGAATCAGTCGTGACTGTAGGCGATAATAGAATCAAAGTTATTACGGTGTTCCTGATACATGAAGGAAAGATATTGCTTCTCAAACGCAGCCCTAAGGTTAGAACAATGAAAGGTATGTGGGCTGGAATAAGTGGCTATCTAGAGAATGAGGACCCATTAGCTCAGGCTCTGAAGGAAATACGAGAGGAAAGTGGGCTATTAGAAAGTCAAGTAGATCTACTCAGAAGTGCAGAACCATTGGAAGCTAGAGATACCCAGCTTCCTAATATTGTATGGATTGTACATCCGTACTTGTTCCAATCAACTACGCAGTCAATCAAGATAGACTGGGAACATGATGAATACAAGTGGATACCGCCACATGATTTGGAAAAATACAAAACTGTTCCGAAGCTAAAGGATGCTTTGGAAAAATTACTCCACTAATATCGTTATTACG
>JANWJI010000153.1 GCA_025449515.1 Nitrososphaeraceae archaeon
AGCGTATGAAAAATCACTTACTGCGGGATCGTCTACTGCATATACAAAAGCACCCATTGACCGGCCTTTCTTAACAAGCCTACGATTTAGTTCCTTATCATCAGTAGCAGCTACAACCAGAAAGACATCCTCGTAGTTATCGAGGAAATCAACATCTCGCACCTTAGATACTATAGTTATAATTTCTCCTCTGGATTCTAAATCTTTCAGATAACGGTTTAACCTGGGACTTAGTACTATAATCTTGCTGTTTTGCCCAACAAGACCCCTAACTTTTCTTGTGCCTTCTGTTCCTCCACCGATAACGATTACCTTTTTATTATTTAGGTTCAGGTCGACTAACAACTATAGCACCAGAATTGAGGCAATGAAACTTATTTTTATCTTTATTTATTTGTTACATTGTACCCAGGCAGAGCAGAACCAATACCATAGTCTGGAGGTATACCTCACCTCCCACCCCTATAGGCAAAAAAATAGGCTCCTAATCTTTCGTAATAATAGCGAGTCATTTTGCCCATATTAGCATTTCTTGTGGCAATCCTTGAATGAAACAGAGTTAATTTAATAGTCTTGACGCCCCGTATTTGGTTGATGGTCTTTGAATGAAGACGGGGGGCGTGGAACCTTGGATTTGGATAGCATCGAAGAGATTGGGACAACTACAAGGGATCGTCTTGAATTAGCTGGATTCAAATCCATCAAGGATTTGGTCGTAAGGGGACCAGTAGATGTTTCAGACGCCACTGGAATGGAAATGGAAAAGACTGTCAATATATGTAATAAGGCGAGAGTAATTCTCGAAGACCTTGGAATACTTGACAAAAGCTTTGTTACAGCAACCATACTTTACGAAAAGCGCAAAAATGCCGAAAGAATTTCTACCGGTTCTGGAAACCTCGATGAATTATTTGGGGGAGGTATAGAAACCAACGCGATTACCGAAATTTATGGAGAATACGGAACTGGTAAAACTCAAATTTGCCATGTGTTGAGCGCCATAATATCTAGATCCAAATCCGAGGGAGGCTTAAATGCAAAAGTACTATACATTGACACTGAAAATACTTTCCGACCCGAAAGGATAGTGTCGATAGCTGAGGCAAGAGCAATGGATCCGGAAAGCTGTCTTGAGCATATAATAGTTGCAAAGGCATACAATAGCGCTCATCAGGAATTAATTATCGAGCAAACTGGTCCAGTTATTGAAGACAATAACATAAAACTAGTCATAATTGACTCCGCAGTGGCACATTATAGAGCGGAATTTTTAGGAAGGGCGTCGCTTTCAGAAAGACAACAGCGATTAAATAAGTTTATGCATACTCTTATACGAATTGCTGAGACATACAATGTAGCTCTTGTAGTCACTAACCAAATTCAGTCATCTCCAGACGCAATATTTGGGGATCCTTATAGACCTACTGGCGGACATGTCGTAGCCCACACTAGCACTTACCGTGTTTATCTTAAGCGCTCCGGAAAAAATAGAATTGCGAGGATGGTAGACAGTCCATGTCACCCTGAATCAGAAGCCTTGTTTACCTTATCAGAGAAAGGGGTAGAAGATCCTCAGCCAAATAGCAGATAATATTAAATTAAAGGCATTTAGTAGTTAATCTGTCATGCCAAAGTCACACGGTCCGAAGAGGAAATCTCGCTCAATTCTAACTAAAAGTAAGATATCACGTGGAATATCATATCTCCTTATCAATTATAAAGTAGGTGACAAGGTTGTCATTGACATTGATCCTAGAGAACACAACACTATGCCTCACAGAAGATTTCAGGGCAAAGTTGGAGTGATAAATGAAGTCGGGAAAAGAATATTGAAGATTATAATTTATACTGGATCGAAGAAAAAGACGTTGCAAACAAGGCCTAATCACGTTAGACCATTACCAGTTGGCGAGAATATCACCCAATGACTGACATTATAAATAAGGAGGTTATTACCCTCCCCGAAGTAAAAGCATTGCTGCAAGCAGTGAACCCAGAAGAAATGGATCAAATCCAACGATGGACATACGACTACGTAGTAAAGTTTTCAAAATCAGACGGCGAGCATTCTAATCAAATGAAAAGAGATCTGGTAGAACGGTGTGACCTGAAGGAAGAAGAAGCAGCCGAGGTTGTCAATATATTACCTCAGTCTCTAGAAGAATTGAGAGCTTTTACATTCGGTTGGAAGAAGCTTATTCTTACAGAAAATCTAGAAAAAATTTTGAATATAATTAAGCAATCTTCTGAAAGTTAAATAAAAAGTTATTCATAGTATTAGTCGAGGAGAGAGATTGCCAGCTACCCTGCCTACACATTCTGAAGATAGTGTCGAAAAAGGTCCGCAATCAAGCTCAGATGGCTATCAGCAACTGCCACAAAGGAAGTACGAAGAATACGCATACATTTTAGATTTCATACCCAGGGGTAAATCTACCACCGTTAGGGGTAGAGAAGGTGTAATTGTGCAGTCTATCGGGGAGGAGCATCTGACCTTGTTAGAATTATTAGGCGACCAAAATGCGAATTTTGAGGTTGGAGAGCGAGTATATATAGGTAGGGATGGTCGAAACAAGGTAATTAGTGTTCTTGGAAGGTTAGATTATGTCAATATATCTCAGTCAGCCAAATCGGAACTACCAACAATAGTTGAGAAGGTAGTAACGACTAACGAAAAAAGATTCGTAGACTATATAAACATGGCACAAGCCCTCACTCCTAGAATTCATGCACTAGAACTCATTCCGGGTATAGGAAAAATCTACATGATGACAATTATAAAGAAACGTGAAGTTAAAAAATTTGTTTCGTTTGCGGATATACAAGATAGAGTCGGCTTGCGAGATCCCGCAAAGCTGATAGCTAAAAGAATAATTGATGAAATAACGGGCACATCAAGGATGAACCTATTTGTAAGGAAATGATTAGATCTAGACGGAGAGCCTACGGTCAGCACATGCTTATAGAAGCTCCCGTCATTGAACGTATTGTAAATTCGGTATGTTTTGTTGGAACTGAGTCGGTTTGTGAACTAGGTACAGGTTCAGGAATGCTAACAAGAGAACTTTGCAAAAAGGCCAGATATGTGACTTCGTTTGAGGTTGACAAAATTCTCTTCGAAAAAGCAAAAAGCTGTCTCAGTCCCTTTTCCAACTTAGCACTTGTAAACGCAGATCCATTAAAGTCACTCAACCTCGATTTTGATGTTTTCGTTTCTAACATTCCCTACTCCAGAAGCAAAGTGATAATGGAATGGTTATCATTGCAACAATTTGATCAGGCCATACTTATGCTTCAAAAGGAGTTTGCGGAGAAGATACAATCAAATGTAGGAGACAAAAGCTACCGCGCAATAACGGTGGTATGCCGATATAGCTTCCACTTGCGGAATTTGTTTGCTGTGCCCAAGAAGTCATTCTATCCTGTGCCATTGGTTGAATCTGTGGTTTTGCAGCTAGTCCCGAAGAATACTCCGAGACTAACCGTACCGATTATTAAGAACTTAAATATGATTTTTTCGCAGAGACACCGTAAGGCATCAGTACTTGACAAAAAATTTCGGGTAAACCAGCTAGCCCTTGACATTAAGATAGATCACCTTGATTCCGATCAGCTGGTAAGTATCGCGAAATCTGTAATATCATAAAAAATAGTCATTAGTTTTCATTAGCTTTCAGTTGACATTGTTAGTCCCTACTCCAGTATTCTAAGTCGGCGAGTATCGTGATAGCAAAAGGTATTCAAATCTTGTTTGAATTCAAGATTAAAGGTTTTTTTATATAATACTTGGCCTAATTTAGTATATATTGTATATCCCTGCCGAAGATTCTTATCTTCTTGCAGAGGCAATAGAGGATTATAGTGGTGAATACGCTCTAGAAATTGGTGTAGGTTCTGGGATCGTCTTGGATAAACTATGTGATAGTTTCAGCTTTGTGATCGGAACAGATACCCATTTTAATTCGCTTATTTACTGTCTTAACAATCTGTCTAAAGCTGTGACCCTGGTGTGCTGTGATGCTGCTTCTGCATTGGCAGCAAAGTTTGACTTGATTGTAAGCAACCCTCCATATCTACCTCAAGACAATATCGGAATAACTGACAGTACAATATATGGAGGATTGTATGGCTCCGAGTTGGTACTGCATTTTATTCGATCTTCAATATCCTTGCTAGATGTGGGAGGAAAAATCTTGGTTGTCTTATCAGATCTGTCAAACATTGTACAAATAAATTCATTCACTGAAGAGATGAATCTAGGAGTAAAGATAGTAGGAAAGAAAAAGATCTTCTTTGAAACCCTTTATGTCTACGAAATCTCGCACAAATTCTGAAAATTGTTATTTTTACTTTCTTAACAGCGCGCATGCCTTTGTTGCGATTTCTTCTGCCATTCTAGAAAGAGAAGCAGAACCGCCCAAGTCATATGTTACATACTTATTCTCATTTATGATTGATTCTGTGGCACTAAAAATCGCATCTGATATCGAAAATTCTCCCAAATACTTAACCAACCACGCCCCTGACAAGATAGTTGCTACAGGGTTGACCACATCTTTTCCCGCATATTTAGGAGCACTACCATGAGCTGGTTCAAACATTGCATAAGAGTCACCATAGTTACCGGAATACACATTGCCTATAGATCCAACATTTCCTGAGGCGCATTCTGAAACGATATCCATAAATAGATTGGTACTTAGTAACACGCTTTGGTTGAACCTGTCTGGATTCTTCACTAGCTGCTGCGTTATATTATCGATATAATATTCCTCAACTTGGATACCCTGGAATTCCTGCCGGCATTTTTCTATTGATGACCAAAATATCCCGTCTGTTTCTTTCAGAATATTTCTCTTGGTTATTGCATAGATTCTCTTAAAGCCAAGATCATCGGCCAGTTGAAAGCCTTTCCGAGCTATCCTATCGCAACACTTCTTTGTTATCTTTCTAATGGCAATTGCTGACTCATCCGAGGTCCTAAATTCAATTCCTGCGTACATTCCCTCGGTCGCCTCGCGGACGCATGTGAAGTCTAATTGTCGATGGGAGTTAGCGTACGTCTTAATTGGACGAACATTTGCATACAATTCAAATTTTTGTCTAATGCTTACTGCTACACTTCGTGGTGCATTGGGAACCGGAATCGTCGTAGTTGGACCTTTAAAACAAGCATCGCTAGACTTGAGCAGATTCCATACCTCTTCCGAAATATAGCTATCTCCATTATTCTTCTTCCACCATTCAGAACCCGCGTCACACAAAATCAGCTCAGAGTTGCTATTACATTCCTTAAGGACCTTTAACATTGCGTTCACGAGCTCTGGTCCGGTCCCGTCCCCTCGTATGACAGCAGCAGTCTTGTTTACCAAATGAAACCAATCAAAAGCAAAATGCTCACTACTTATATCTATTTTGGAGATAATTGTATCCTCGCAACCAATTCGTTCGTGAACGGAGGCACACGGGACGACGAGCTGACATTAGTGAATGCTCCTTTTTCAGAATAATAAGAATACTTGACATTATAATCTTTCAGTGTTATAACACGATCCTGCGGAACACCTGTGTGATTGTCCACGACGGTAATCGTCTTGTTAGTTGGTGAGTATATTTTCATAAAGTCTGCCATAGAGAGCCTAATAGGTCTTGTATATTCGATATGTAGTTTGTTCCCGACTGTGTCGGTATGTATAAGGTGGAGACATTCTTTGCCTGCAGATTGCGTCTTTCCTACTCCATTTGGAAGCTGTTCTTGCGAACCATTGACTACGACTTGTACAGTTGGATATAGGTTGAAACTATCAACATTATGTGCTTTAAGACAGATCCTTGTTGGTATCGGTGGAGGAGCGAAGTGAGGAATGATCACAAGAACAACCAATAATGATGCACCCATCGCAATCGGGGCTATCAAGATCTCCTTTTTACCCAATCTCTTGGGGGGTTTTTCTTCCTTTACCTTTCGCTTAGGCATCTCCCATTTTCATAGTCTAATCCCATCTCTCATAGGTATTATTTCTTTACGTGTAATCCATATCTTATTAATATCTCCGATAGTTAAGGACCACTTGAAATATAAAGTGAAATTGGTCCAAATATCGGATATCCACATTGGGAGCCTCTTCAGACAAGATATGTTTGACTTGGTCGTGGAAGAGACAAATGAGATAGATCCCGATGCTATTATCATCAGTGGAGATTTAACCGATGATGGGTTACTTTTTCAATTCGAGCAGGCTCGGAAGGAAATTGCGAGATTTAATTGTCAAAATAAGATAATACTAGCCGGAAACCATGATTACCGTCACACAGGATATCTTATCTTTAAGAAGCTCTTTCCATCGAGACTTGTCTACGAGTTTGATGATGCTGTAATCCTTACTCTGGGGACTGCAAGACCAGACAGAGATGAGGGAGAGGTCGGATACAGACAGAACCAATGGTTAGAAAAAAATATGAACAGATACACTCAGAAGAAGGTAAAAATCGTGGCCATGCATCATCATTTGATTGGGATACCTGATACAGGTACTGATAAGATCATAATACTTGACGCAGGTGATACTCTTAGAGCCTGTCTCCAGTCCAAAGTCAACCTGATCCTCTGCGGTCACAAGCATAGACCCTGGCTTTGGAAGCTAGGCCCACTCAATATTGCATACGCTGGAACAGCGTCCTCGTCTAGATTTAGAGGATTTTTTGAAAATGCATACAACATCATAACAATAAAGGACGGCAGACTGACCATCGAGATCAAGATAGTAGGAGGCGACAAGATGCCTCTTGTAAACCTAGTTGATAACTATAAGCCATTTCTGGATGGATCTTAGGCATCCCAATCTTGATCCATAAAAACACTTTATCGGCAATGATTTCAGACTCAGCCATTGGAGTATTCACTTATATGCAACTGCCTTTGACTTACAACACATTTTGAGGGGATCCGATAACTTGATTTCCATCTATATTGACGGTGCGAGTCGAGGTAATCCTGGGCTATCCGGGATTGGTGTTGTGATAATGAAAAATAACTCAAAGATAAAAGAGATAGCACAATTTGTCGGTAGGCAAACTAACAATAGGGCTGAATATCTCGCGTTAAAGAAGGCACTTGAAGTCGCTATTGAAATTGATGATGAGATTATGGTTTTTTCAGACAGCAGATTAGTTGTACAACAAAGAAATAAGCAGTATAAAATAAGAAACAAAGATTTGAAAATCTTGTCCAGAGAAATATCAAACCTGGAATGCAGGTATAAGGTCATTAATTATAAGTATATACCTAGACAAGAGAATAAATCAGCCGATCTACTGGCGAATAGAGCGATAGAGGAAATGCTAAATATATGCAATAGCGGCCTACCATCAATTGGCAGTGATGACGACTCAGAGTTAACCTGAACAGGTATATGTGGAGAAGGCATTTATCTGAACTGCCGTCTATAAGCCTTTACAAGTGTCAAACATCACGTGTTAGATTTTCACAATGGCTTTTTGCCACTGTAAGTAAATAGACCCATGAATGGACCGCCTACACCGTTGGATTGACTATTTTACCATCACATCCTCGGTGTGGTTTCAACAAGAGTTATAAGTTCTGAATTATCAGTTGTTGTTTAGTTGGTAAAGCCACGGATTGTGTCGAAGAGGCTTAAGTCGTTACTCATTATCGGATCAATTGGGGTATTAGTTCTTATAGTTGCCTATGTATCCTTGCTAGGAAATAATAACGCCCCTACAACCATCTCAAGATATCCGTCAGCAAGTCTTGTAGCAAACTCTAAGCAAGATGCTATAAAGAAATACCAATTACAATTCTGTGGAACAGATTCTAAAACGAACGCTAACCAATATGTTCAAGAGTACAAACTTCCCCAAAACTGTGAAATGCCCTTGGCTGTATATGCCGAAGGTAATGGGAGCAATATCTGGTATATCTCTACAAAAAATGGGGCCCTTGGAGCGTTTGATTCTAAATCTGGCAACTTTGAAAAAGAAAAGCTAATTCCTGTATGGAAGTCTCGCTCGGAACCGATTGACTCTTCTCAAGTTTGGAATATGAAGAGCGACAAAAATGGAGATCTTTGGTTTACCGATGAAAAACAAAATGCAATTTGGAGGTATTTTAAATCGTCTCAAAAGTTCGAGATGTATAAGGTCCCAGAAAATACTAGTTCTTTTGGTACTACATATCCAGTTTCAGTAGATTTCGATAACAACGGAAATGTTTATTTTGTCGGAATCCGTTCGCCTACTCTTTGGATTGGAAATCTGACAAAATTAAAAAATGGGACATCCGAAGGAATTTCCAAGATTTCGATCCCGGTTACTGGATTTAAAGGAATAGACCCTGATCTTGTCAGTACTGGCTCACTGGCTCTAGATAAAAAAAATGGCGTAATTTGGATTTCAATGCTTGCTTTCAATACAAAGGGACAAATTATAAGATATGATCCGAGAGATAAAACTTTTAAAACGTATGATATGCCCCCTGAGCTAAGTTCCCCAGTGGGCATTGCCATTGACAATGAAGGCAATCCATGGGTAACTGATCACGGTACTAGTTTGTTTTTTAAGTTGGACTCCGGTACCGGAAATATTACGAAGTACTCGACTTCAAAGGCCTCTGCTAGAATATTTGGTTCTAACAGTAATGGTGTGCCTCAAGGCGCATATACTTTGCCTTATTGGATAAAGAGCGATGTTAATGGTACATTATGGTTCAATGAACATACAGGGAATAAAATTGCAAAGTTTGATCCTGCGACCCAAACCCTTACGGAATATTGGATACCCACTCAAGATGCTCGATGGGGACAATGTATTGATCCGACAGTGCCGTGTGGAATTGCAAATGTCTTACAGTTTTCCGTTGGACAAGGCAACGATAAAGTTTGGTTTAGTGAGTGGTCCGAGAACAAAATAGGCGTGATAAACGCTTCCAAGCCTCCTTCAATATCCGTATCTGCATCCCCAGCTGAACTCACATTGCGGCGAGGACAGAGTACTGATATCAAAGTTCAGGTCAAAGCGGTATCAGATGCAGAGGTGAATATGTTATCTTCATCATCACTTACTCGAAATGGAGACCTTGGAAATTCCACTGGGAGCTTTAGCCAAGATAAATTCAATCTCACCGCAGGTAATTCGAAAGAGGTCTCCTACATTTTTACTCCAGCGTCAAATCTGAAGCCAGGCCAGTATGTTCTAATGATAGGAGCTGATATGAGTCCATTAACTGTTCTGAAGGCAATAAGAATAAACATAATTTAAGAAGAATTCGAAATAATCGTAAAGAGTAAGTGACGCATTCGTGACTCTTATCTCCATTCACCTCAGATTTAGCACATATTTACGTTCTATTTATGGCATTTAGTCCAGGCATCTCGTCGCCTGCCAGGAATCGAAGAGTTGCACCTCCTCCTGTTGATACATGACTAACCTCTCCCTCTGAGACACCTGATTTTTTCATGGCTTCAAGCGTATCTCCACCTCCTATAAGAGTCTTAGATCCTCTCCAAAACGCAAGAGCAACACTTTTTGCCATGTTAATGGTGCCATTTGAAAATAATGCAATTTCAAATTGTCCCATAGGTCCGTTCCAAAAGACTGTGCCAGAGCCATCCCCACCGACCTCCATAGAATAGCGCTGGACCGTTTCATTCCCTATGTCAAAACCCGCAAATTCATCAGGAATATCCCTGGCTATACTTGCATAGCCTTCATTTGGAGAGGAAGCTACTATATGATCTGAAGGGAGGAGAATCTTATCTCCATACATTGACAATGCCTTCGTAACCCACGATAAATGTTCTTCATCGATAGGAGAGATGCCAGTCTTCATCCCTTTTGCCTTAAGAAATGTGTATGCTACCGCCCCACCCAATAGCAGTTTTTCGGCCTTGGGAAGTAAATTCTCTAAGGCTCCAATCTTATCTTTAATTTTTACTCCGCCTACCATGATCTTCAGGGGTTTTATTGGGTTTTCTTTCATCATCGACAAGTATTCAACTTCCCTGCTAAGGTTGAATCCTGCAAGTCTTGTATCGAATAACCTCGCTGCGCCGTATGTTGATGCGTGTTTCCTGTGAGAAGTACTGAAGGCATCATTTACGTAAATATCGGCAAGAGATCCAAGTTGACGAGCAAATTCTGGGTCATTGGCCTCTTCTTCTTTATAGAATCGGAGGTTCTCTAGTAATAGAATGTCTCCATTCTCCAATCTATTAATCTTATCACTAACTTCATTACCAATACAGTTATTGACAAACCCCACCTTTGCTGTTCGTACGATAGAAGAAAGTCTTTTGGCGACTAACTCCAATGAGTAACCCGATTGCCATCCCCTAGGTCTACCAAGATGTGATGCCAGAATTATTTTTGCACCTCGTTTTGACAGATATTCAATTGTCGGAAGACTCATACGAATTCGATAATCTTCGCCTATCGTACTGTCGGATATGCTGACGTTAAAGTCTACCCTGATCAAGACTGTTTTGCCAGAATACTTTGAATCTTCAATAGCAGAAATACTCCTTAGCATTACAATTTTCAGATGATCAGACGATGTATCGTATAGTAGAATAAATCTCTTCCTAATTGGACTACTTTCTATCCTGAGTGTAATTTAATAATAGCTGTAATTGCGGATGACCCGCGAAAAACCTGTTACTGCCAGAAATATCGATCATTCCTAGTATTTATATGGAATGAAGCAGGTGGGCTGAAAGCCCATTTTCTCATTGATATTCAGTTAAGGAACGCAGGCCGCGAAAATGCAGAGCCCATCCCAGGACAGTGGTTATGTAATGTCCAAAACAAAGAGCATGGATGCGCTTACAACGATCCTAAAAAATCAATAGGTGCAACAAAAGATAATACAATTTCAAATTGAAAAGTTCATAGATTGCTATTCATCAGTAGTATTTTTTGGTTCTCGTAAAGGAACAACTTGTACGCGAGTAGGGCAACCTAACTTACTAGATGCAACCTTGAAACCTTGCTTTGCGAGATCTAGATTACTGGCCTTTACACGAGCCTCAAATATGACCTGACCTGGATATACCCTAGATGCTAACCCCATTGCCTTTCCGAACGCTCTCCTCATTCCCTCTTGTAGTCTATCGGCGCCTGCCGTGGCAATCATCTTATTTTCTCTGAGAATAACATGCGGATACACTCTCAGCGTCGAAAAAAAGCTTGTATCACCAGCCTTTGCCATAGTCTTGTTGGCGGCTAATCTAGCAGCTTCTAGTGCATTATGCCTGATCTGCAATTTTTCAGTCACTAGAAGTTCAACCTTAAAATCATATTCACCAGTCGCAAGGCCCGAAGAAAATCTAGCAATCTTTAACTGTGGTTTACCTCGAATGTATTCCCTCCTTACATAAGGCATCCCCCGTATTTCACGATAATTAACCCCTTTCATAAACTATCAGATTCTTGAATACTTAAATGTGATTTGATGGCGTGATTTAATCGTTATGGCCTTGACAAATTCTTCATCATCTAAAAATTCTCAAACAGAACCTGATCTTTCTTATATTATCGAGGCATCGCTCCTAGGTAATCGAACGAGAATTGCTATCAAGGATACCAAGGACCAGGACCACCTGAGAAATAAAGGGTTTGGAGTAAAGGAAGGCTCTGAATACATACTAAGGCCATACGAGGCATTATATCTTGTTCACTCTGGACGCATGAGTCTCAGTACAAGATCTGAGAAAAATATCAAATTTAATACCCTAATAGAAATTTTTTCAAAGCATGATAAGTTGATTTTAACACGTTTTTTGATCTATCGAGATTTGAGAAGTAGGGGATATGTTGCTAAAGATGGATTCGGATTCGGCATAGATTTCAGATTGTATGAACGCGGTGAATTTGGCGTAAAACCGGCAAAATATGTCATATTCGCGGTGAGCGAGGGTGTGGATTTAGAGGTCGAGAGATTGGCTTTAATAATACAGCAAATTGAGAAGATGGGGAAAGAATCCATACTTGCCGTAATTGAGCGACGAGGCGAGATTATTTATTATAAAGCAAACAGTACGCATTTTAAAAATAAAGAGACCAACAACTTTCCTACAGTTGCTGGATCAGGAAAGCCCGGAGCTTTTTCTAACGAGCGATCCGAATAATCAAAGCTAATATACTCAATAACTAATATGAAGCCATGTGTCGCATAAGGTAATATACTGTCGAGATTGTGGCCTAGTATTAGCCAAGTTTAACATGAAGTATTTTTCTGACAACACTATCTCAGAATTAGTAAGAGTACAGTATGGATTTCACATCAAGAGTGGACACTCTTTATCAACAAGGAGATCAGATTGAAGAAGATGCAGCTTGTCATTAGATGATTATAGGACATCCAGACAAACTGACAATTACATTTCAATCACATCTTTGAGCTTCCTCCTAAGCGAATGTATTATCAATATTCTTACGATTGGAGATATCATTATTCATGAATATTAACTAGAATCTTAAACCATTCAAATATGATATATCTCGTAACTTTAGAATCTGAAGCAGCTAATGATCCTGCATGCTAATGCTCAACAAGACTTTTTACTCGGTATGCATTGAGGAACATACAGGACAATGAAGAACGTGACAGTCCACCTAATATTCTGGTAAGTCCGGGATAGTATGAGGAAATTTACTGGATTTCTGAGTCTCGAAGAAATTAGAATTGCTCCGGCCGGGATTTGAACCCGGGATCGTCGCCTTGAGAGGGCGAAATGCTTAACCGGACTACACCACCGGAGCCTAAGGAATTGCGTTATTTTCTTCATATAAATTTGTGTCTTAGGACTAGAATTGAACATTTTGCCTACAGCTAGCAAAGGGAATCCATTTAGCAGACTTTTACCTCAAACAGCAATGTCCTTAATTACAACTAATGAATCTAAGCAAGGTCGTATTGGGTAGCGTGCTACAGGATTAGTAGTGGATTGAAAGTTCGAGATTATCTGATGATACTTTATCCTCTCTTTTCAATGGTTTAGTGAGCACCTAGATGAGATTATTTTTTTGTGTTACAAACAGAATATTAGGCTTCGCGAACATATACGAAGTCTTCAAAATACTATATTTGTTGTTCATTCAAGTAACTTTTGTTGATCATTCTAGTTACTGGACTATTCCAAAGTATCTAATGCAAATGTTCATAAGTTTTTTTCTAGCTGCGAGTCCAAATACTGGTCATGTGGCAATATCAAAGGGATGAAGATTATCTTTCAAGCCATCAAGGCCGGTTGAATCGGCTCCATTTTCCTGGATCTCGACCTTAGTTTGGCCTTATATTTCAAATTTCGTGGTCTTGTTCTCAACCTATAACCACAACAGGGACACCACAGCCCTTCCCAATTGATAAATATTTCACAGATTTGGCAACGTTTTTGGCCGCTCGCGTAGCGACCAAATCCTATCGGCTTTTGAGCCTTATGACGCACACAAATGCCTTTACAAGTCATTTTCCTAATCCTAGATACGTAATCTATATACTATTTAAAGATGTCCGGGAAAGTATTATGATTAACTGAATACTACTTTAGCAACTTAAAGTGAAGAAAAAAAAAGGTAGCACGCTTTGACCAGCTAGCTTACATTTATACTGTTGGCTTGAAACGCCTCGTTCATCGTCAAATATTCTTGAAGCTTTGTTTTGATGTCTTCAGGTTCAGTGTCATCCATACCCGAAGACCCTGCCTTGAATGAGATCTTATTTCCGGACACATTTACATCCTCGACTTCCATATCCGCATAGACGTTAACCAATTCGTTGACCCATTCCTGAGCTTCATTGGCAGCCACACCTGAAGTATCTATAGTTACATTTAGCATTTTGGTCACACAAAATCACCTAAAACCAATTTACTGTAGGGATTAATAAAGTTGATGTGTAATAGAATTGCGATCATGCATACCGATTTAAATGATTTCATTTGCCAATTTTTACAATAGGCAGGTTCAGGCCTCTTTAGTCAAATCCCCAATGCTTTATCAGCTCTTTCTCAAACTTGGATGATTGATCTTCGTTTAGGGAATCTCCACAATTCTTGTGTGTAGGCACAACATTCATACCTGCAAGTTTAAATTCAACTTCATAAAAATGGACCTTTGGACACTTGCACATTTTTGAAATAATAATGTTTCTCTCACTTATTTGCGTATCTTATAATTCTGAAGTCATGTAAATCAGAGTACGATAGGCTTCAAATCTTAGACGCCTTGTTATTCGGATTTGTCAATTACGATAATAAATCAAACAAGTCCGTTTACAAACAAAATGCCAAATATATAAAAGGTTTAAAAATGCCAACAAAATAATGACACCGCATTCATCGTTTCTGAATGGCCTGATCCACGCAGGATTTGAATCAAGATATCAGCTTTTTAAATCCTGGCAATACACCATTTCCATAAGCCAGTCTACATAACATTTTACTGGTTGGTCTATTCTACACCATAAATGGACTGATCCCGGCAGAACTTCTAACCTGCCGTTTTTGGTAATAACTCTCACTCCCTCCTTTCCTTCATACATGTATGCATCCTCTACCCGGACAGTATCAAGTACGTGAATCGCTTGCAATTTGACTTGCTCTCGCGGTATTGGAAATGTTTTCCGAAATTTGTTTATAATCAGTCCTAAATTCTCTGTGCCATACGATTCTGTATCAAATATCTTTTGATGCTGTGGGAATTGTAGCCTAAGATCGATTTGATACCTTGATCCAGTAAAATGGGCGAGTTCATTTATCTTAGTGTAAGCCAAACTGGGACTCCGAGTTAGCATAGATTTAAGTGATTTTTCATTGAGCGTGAGATTTTTCATGAGATCGTCGTGTAAACAAGAAAATAAAGCTGGCAAATTCGAAGTAAATATCTATGAATTATTATCCTTATTAATTGATAACAATTTAGGTCCACGTTTTTATTCATCCGCCGTTTTCTCATTTATTATGGTCTACTCTGAGGCAGATTCGGAACGTGCTTCTAGTATAGAAGATTACCAAATTACTTGTGCCGATTTTATCACTGATATTAGCAAGGATTATGGGGATTGGGTCGATAGATACAATCTCGATACTGAAGAGACTAAAAACAGAAAAATGGCTATAGAAAATGTTAGAACTACCACAAATAGGTGGATTAGATCATACGGCACAAGTATCAAGAAAATAGACATTATTATGAACGACGGGATCAATAAAATGGCCGAGAACACAGCAGGTTATCCTTTCAAGATTGGGGTTCAGGTCAATGGTATGATAGGCTATACCCATCATCCTGTCGGTGAAATAAAAGTAAACGTACGTGCGATACCACGTCCCGATCGGATCGCGAGAATTGGCAATTATCAGAAAGATCAGGTTTTTCTGATAAATTCAGTATATCCTATCGATTTCAAAGTTAGTCCTGAAACTCGAATTGGTGGTGACATTCTCAATGATTTTGTACTTCTCAACACCAAGTCTTGCAACACTGGCGATGTAATTTCCATCACCATAGTGATAGAAGAAGCTGATACCTCACATATGATTGAGAGGAGAGGTTTCACAACTTTAGTCCTACTATCGTAAAAGCCAATACTGGTTTGCAAGAATTCGATTTGTTAACAGCAGTTAGGCCTGCTGGAAAAAACCACTCAATTATCGAACAAGGAATAATGGATAATAATAGTGTATGATTGTCTTTAGATTGTGTTAAATAAAATTTTTGCGCTTTCAATGAAGAAAATCATTTTATATTGGTAAGCCATGCTGTATGGTGAATAGATTAGGGTTCAGGATAAGGTATCTGAATCTGCTTGGAAAATTAATCTTAGGAAAGCCGTGTGCGACGGTCGTCCAGTTTGGTCTAGGACATCAGATTGCCAATCTGGTAACCCGGGTTCAAATCCCGGCCGTCGCATTTGTAAGAGTCGAGGATTAAAGAAATCTTACTAAGACTAAATACTATTCGCTTAGTAGCGAGTAAAGTTACCAGGATTGGAGTATGGCAGAATTGGATAAAGTTCCTAGATTAATCGTTCAAAATTTACATTCATCTTGGAAGCTTGGACTTAATTATGGAAATGGCATTTTCTATAGCATTTATTTTCGGGAGTTGAACCATGAATATATTTTGCCCTCCGAAATTAGAAGAAGGATCTGGTGTTATCGCTATCATAGCTGAATTGGCCATTGCTTCAAAAAATTCTAAATTGTCGTTGGCCGGCAAAAGAAAATATTGTTCAAGGCCAGCGTTCAAGAAATTCATATAAATATCAACAAATACATCTGGTTTTTCCGGATTGTTTATTATATTGAGAATGGTATCAACTGCCATTTTCTTTCCAAAAGCTCTACCAAGTATTTCCTCATACTTCCTCAGAGTCACGTAGATGCAAGGGACCTTGCTTCCTTCATAATTTAGTATTGTAATTCCCTCTTTATGTAAACAATTTAGGAGTTCTTCTTCACTGCTAATGCGCCTCAAACGTCTCACATATCTTGCTATTGGTTTTCCTTGATAGTTTCCGGGAAATAATCCTGGAGTTCAATATTGCTACGCATTCTCTTGTAAAGAAATTCATGTGACTTGCACAAATAAAATGGCATTTGGTTCAATGATTCTATTATGTTATAGTTGCTCCTCTCCTTAATCAATTCTAGCTGGACTACAAAGTCCGCGTCCCGACCACATATATTGCATCTTAACGCTTCATCATCCGAGCTAATACCAAAGCGTTCCTCGTCGGTAGCGTTATTATCCACAACGCAGCTTTTACAAATCCCTCTTAAAAGAGTTTGTGGGCTGCAGTTCTCACGCAATTCGGTCATACATAACAATTTGCTTGGCATTTTTCGATCTATCTTATGAGGCTAACATAGTTTTATTGATCTTGCAAGCAGCAATGCACGTTTCTGATCTTCTTCAAAAATGTCATCTTTCTCATACTTACCATTAAAGTAGATGAGATCAATCATTTTAGACCGATCAATATTAACTACTGTAGCACCATTACCCATACCATTTGCATAGGAATTAGTTAGGATCAGCAATTTGTCGACTATGCTTGAGGTTTTCACAGTATTAGCAATTTGTTCAAAATTCTTTACGTGATCCTTATTCATTATTACTGATACAGCCACTCTTGATCCTGAAGAGTCGCTATAAATTATGTCTCCCCCTTCTCTCATGGTAGATTCAGAGCTAAGTTCAGAAACAGATCCTACGTCATGTGCACAATTTACAAGATTGCGAACCGCATCACGAACATCATTTTCTAATTCCTTTAAGTCATTACAATCTTTCTTTATCCTAATAAATTCCGATAGAGGGATAGACATAATACTGCCTCTTATTTTTAGACCTGGATAGACGTGCTTGATAGTATCGTCAATAGCTTTTTCGTCAATAATAGCGCAGTTTCTCTTCTGTGCCGCCTCTGTAGCATGGTAGAAAATGTTGATCATTGACCTGACGTTTCTAAAATCCGGAAATTCGTCATATATAACCTTAATTTTTGATGATAGATCCTTTTCATCTTCCTTTGAAAATTGGCTTCCAACGTCGTGGTATCTGATATATTCGAGAATAATATCATTGACTTCCTCAAAAGTATTAGATCCCGCCAAATCAATCTTGTAATTTGCTTTTTCTAATCTATCAAACACAGAAGTGCTTACTGATCGAATATCCTCATAAGCAGATGGAGTCAAATTCAGTGTAATGATACTACTTGGCAAATGCGAATTAATAATTGCCTTTATAACATCTAATGATATTTTGTCACAATCAAATTCATCTATCTGGAATATGGTCAGTTTCTTGAGGAACTTCAAGTTTAAAATAGCAATAGCAGACAAGCTAGCGAGGACATCCTCGAGGGTTTCCACATTATATACGTCATCCCTTAAGCGATGATGTAAAATGGATTTCGCTATATTATTTTCAATGGTAGATAATTCGCGCTTAAGCAGTTGATCAGCAGCACTATAATCTGGACTTATCCTATTTTCTAAAATTTGTTGGGCCTTGTAATGTATGCTTCTACCAAAAAAGGAATCGATGATGCCATATCTAAATATTTTCTTCGCTCCTTTTACGTTATGTTCAGCTTCTTGCTTTAAGAAATATAGAATAGCCTTCCGTAGGTCCAGAATATCTTCTTCATTAAAGCCTGCCAATATGGCATTATACAAACTTTGAACAGTACGGGGCGAAATTTGTGAGAGGTCAGTATATGAAATAACAGAGGTGTTAGACAAGTCGGCCAGGCCCTTTATATGTAAAGTTAGGTGAGTTTTACCAGATCCCACGTCCTGAATTATCGTAACAAGTCTTGAATCGTTGTCTTGCAAACCACTATTGATTCTACAATTCAGGTCGTCGATACACGACAGCATGGCGAATTTTGCTTCTTTGTGCCTTTTACCACCAAGTACCAACGAGTCCGTCATCCTAGGTGTCGGACTTCCATGATATGGATTTTGCCTCAAGCCGTACGGATACAAAGTGCTTTAGATACACCTCACAAACCCGTGTAGCAAACCTCTAATCATAATACCGTCGTTTCCACCGGTTGAAAGCTCATACCTTTCGGTATTTTTCTCAACTAGTTGCTTGACTTGGTTGTAAAAGTCGTCTCGCTGGTAGATATGTTTGCTGGAGAGATCCCTTTTGATTTTTTCCAATTCTACCCAACCTATCGAATTCGAATTTTCTGCTATCGCATTGTCAAATTCCCTCATAAACTCGGTTGCATCTGTAGATTCACTTCCGGCTACAATTAT
>JANWJI010000154.1 GCA_025449515.1 Nitrososphaeraceae archaeon
CTCTAGAGGTGATCTGATTCATCTATGGATTAGGATGATAAATCTTTGCATCATAGGCAATACACAGATAAAAACTAGATAAGGTTATCGATTTTGTATTACGCAATTCATATATGGATGCCTTGGATATATGGAATTCTGATTTATGGAATTTTTGCTAGGTTGCCGCTGAAGTATCTAATCAAAGACAGTTCCAATGACATGTAAAGGGAATCCAACGGCAATTAATGATACTCCGACCTGTAGGAAAGCTAAACGATTTTGTAAGACATACAATCAGGGGATTTTACAAAAATATCTAAATGTCAGACGTTAGAATCATACTTGTCAATTCTGGCGATAAAATATTGGAACAAATAGATGAGAAATTAGGCAAATAACCCTTGGAAAGACTAAAACAAAAAGCAGCGGAGTTTATTATGAATACTGATGTTGTTGGAGCAACACCAAGCAGTGTATAGCTGCGCGATGGTACAACAATCCCATGCTACGCAATAATTTGGGCGGCTGGAGTAACTCCAAGCAAACTGATTACAGATCTTCCGTGCGAGCACGACATTGGACATCGGCTAGTAGCAAACAGTTATCTAGAATTCCCTGACTATGATGGAGTATATGCTCTTGGAGATTGTGCATCCATTTTTGATCCACATACAAAAAAACCATATCCTCCACTGCTCAACATGCTATAAAACAGGGAGAGATCGGGGCAAAGAATATAATATTTGCCAGAGATGGCAAAGAAAATAAGAAGATAAAATTTGATTGCGAAACAAACGGAATGATGGCAGAAATAAGAAAAAGAACCGGTGTTGCTACCATATTTGGGATCAAAGTTCATGGCTTTCTAGCCTGGTGGCTTTGGCGAACCTATTACTTGGCCAATCTTCAGACTATGAAGAAGAAGTTAAAGGTTCTGAGCGATTGGATGATGGATTTGATTTACAAACCTGACGTTGATCCATTTGAACCTCCAATGCCTCCAAAGACCGATATGGCATTTGTAAATAATTTAGCAAAGTCATTTGCAAAGGGCCAACCTTACAGAGGAAGAATTGGTCTAACTCTATTTAGAGATAAAGTACACGAGGTATTGAAGGATATACATTCTCATCCTGAATGATGAATAATACAGGGTGGCCTTGCTACTGGTCTAATAACTTGAATTCTGCTTCATTGGTTTGATTTCCTTAACGCCATGCTAATATTTGGCTCCCATTTTTATTTTGCTGCAGCTGTTGTGATTATATTACTTGGAAGTCGTAGTATGGGGATCTCGTTAGAAGAACTAAATTAATGAGAGGATGTATATAGTATATAGCAAAAAAATGTCAGTGAATTCGTAACGGCATCTGCCTTTTCATGATGAATTTTGGGGCCACAAATACTAAAATGAAAAATCTTGTCGAATCAGAATTATTCTATGTTTAAGATAGATAGAGAACTGATGATAAGATAGCTCATATTTTCGGCCAGACCATTTCGTATATATAGAGCAATAACTTCGAATTGTGACAATCAAAATTAATTTTCGTCGTTTTACTATATTTCATTCAAGTACATCAAATTCATGTATCTATTGTTTAGTCCGTAAACTTCAAAATTAAAATATTATATGATTTACAATTCCGGTTATGGGGTCAGCTTAACAAATCACTTCTTTCAATGTTAATCGGATATTAAATGTAATGTAGAAAGGTATTCAAAACAGCATCATTAGGGCAAATATTGAAAGATCTTCATTTTCCAACAAGTAAAGAAAAGATAGTAGATAGTAAAACTTGTACTACAGAAATCTCCTAATCATAAAGAAACCATATTGTCTATTCTTCAAAAGCTAGATGATAAGATATATGAGAACGTTTCTGATATCACCAGAGCTGCAGGGCTAGCCTACTGACGATTAGATCATACTCGATATTAGAGATCAGATATATGATCATGATGTCACGATTCTTATAGAAGTCTACTATCAGCAATATATAGTAATTTCATTGGTACTGGCTATACCGAGACTAACATTGCTAGGAGGGTGGACAAACTTCAAATCAATCGATTCAAAGCCGATATATAATTAGGAAAACAATCTACCCCTTATGAATTATTTATTATGACTAACTATACGAATTCAGGTAATTAACAACTACAAACAGAGAAGTTTCGGTGAAACTAAGTATACTGCAAAATTACGTATATCAAAAAAGATAAGGAATCTTTATTCAAAGCAGATTAAAAAATTAATTATCTGTTGCTATGCATGATATAGCCCAAAATTATTATTTCTTTCCGCCGGTCATGAGATTACCTAATCCCTTAAGACCTCCTCCCACTGCACTGCTAAGGTTTTTCAGAATTCCCCCTCCTACTTTTGTAACATTGCCAGCTACTTTTGACATATTACCGCTAGCTGCTTGACCTGCCTTTGACATATTACCGCTAGCTCCAAGTAGCGACGAAGTAGAGCCAGCGCTAGCAACCAAAATGCCCAAGGAAACAACTATAGCTAGGACTATCATGTTGGATTCGATTTTTGCCATCCAATATGCATAGCATACATATTGTTTAAGCCTTTCAAGGTTGAATGACATGAATCAGATTATAATATTTTTTGAATCATCCAGACTAACCAAATCTTTGAAAAATCTAGATAATTTTAGTAAATAATTATACTTATCGTTAGATAATATGGTATTAATAGATCAAAATAGGAAAATCATGATTAGAGTAACAAAAAACAAGTATATCAAGGAAATCGAATCAATGACAATGCTCGATTCACAATTCTTTGTATATATAGAAAACGTCCCCATAAATTTATGAAAGGTTTATTTGTAATAGTAATAAAGCCTTATCATCTGTTCTAGTAAAGGATTCTGGTACAAGTGGTTACATAAGTATTCATAAACAGCTCAAATCTCTGCTGATAAACGGAACTGAAAACACTACAGCCTTCAATTAGCTCAAATGCAAGCGTGTCCTATTTGGTAGAGATCTCACTTTAATTTGATACCGATCTTAAGCGTCATTGGTAATGTCTCTAAATCTAACGATTTTAGTTCAACTTTAACTACTTCATAATTTTCTTTCTTTATCTCAGATACTATCCAGTTGCTTGGATTTAAGAGAATATTATTTATTGTCTTTGTAAGTCGCTCTGTATCTCTTATTGCTGATATCTATCTATCTCTATCAGCTTCCTTACTGACCTGAGCAGTTAGACTTAAACCTGTTGAGCTCTGACAGCTTTCATACCGAGCATTAGGAACAATTTCTACTATTTTATTTAAGAATGTGGACTTTGCGAGGCTTGGGTCGCCTATTAGGAGGGCATTCAATCTCAGGCGCTTGGGATTTCTCTTTTCACAATTAGGTAGGCCAGCATTAGCAGCAACCATTAACAACCCCTTTTTGACGTGTTCATAACCTATTATTTGGGGTGCGAAATAAGATGCAAGCTCATCAACTAAACAACCTTTTTTATCTTCTATCGATCTTTTCCAAGCTAGGATATCATCAATGTCTTTCTGTGTCAGCTCTGACTGCTGTTTTCTAACATCGTTAATTGATTCAGCATATAAAACCGTCACTAGTTTGTTATTAGGATTATCATTTTCTCTTATAACGTGAAGATTTCCTATAATAGTAACAAGCTTACCAGCAAAAATGTCTCTAGTATTATCTTCAAATAGCCTAACCTTTATCCTCTCAATTTCGCTAAATTTGTCTGGGTCTTGCAGATCTATGTGCATAGCAGTGATGTATCGCATGTTAGCTGTTAATGTCTGGCCCATGACACTACATTCTTTTCTAGGACACTTAGCTATATCTTTCACTGGAGATCGAAATATTGGTTTTTTGGAACAGTCTATCTTATCATAAAACCCACAGTTACTGCAAGTAATGCTGACCTCAGATATCATATTATAAATTTCAGAGTAGCCTATTACTTGCCCTTTGACTTTTACGTAGCCCTCCTTTGATTTGATTATCATCGGCATAATCTTCAACTATAGAACCATAAGTCCGATTTGATAGCTCTTGAATCATTTTCTCTAGATCGTTTTCGCTAATGCTGTCATCGTTCATCATACTAGTTGCACCTTTAAAACCCGAGATACGCTGTTATGGTAAATGTCAGAATTTACATCCTCAAAAATACGGCCTACGGCTTGTTTTAGCACGTATCCACGACGATCTTCATCTAGACTGTATAGTTCTTTAATTATCTTGGGGTTCAAATCTCTAAGGAATATAATATAGGGTGGAGCTGGCCTAAATGCCCCAATTTTTAACATTTTATAGGCCTGATCGTAGTATATCCTAGATTCTACTGGCCCTTTGTCATTACTGCAGCTCTCATTTGCATTTGCTATTGATTGCTTTGCAGTAGCTAGCTGCTTCTTTATCATATCTATAAGATAACTGATGGACCAAAGATCAACATATTCATGTATCTCATCATTGTGTGTTATTGATGCAAGTGTCATTTAGTAACATCTCCTCTCTGTCAATCCAACAGACTTCAGATTCTTGAGACATAATTCTGGTCTTTCTTATTTGCGTATGCATATCAATTCTCTATAATGACCTCCCGAAATTTTGATATGCAATCAATACAAAGGTCTAGAGGAATTGAACCTAGATGACCAACTTTTACATTAATTCTAGTTGTAGCCCTCGAAAAACAGTCTACCGCTTCGCAAATATTTTTATTAACTTGGAGGTCTAGTACTCCTTTGTTCATACGAGTCAACACCTCTATGTATGATAGGATTCGGTCGATTGATGGCTCTCAATCCTACGATCGACGGAATTCATTTTTTTCTTTTCTATTAGTTGGCTGATCAATTGATCGTAGCTTTGCCCTTTTCTTCCCATTTGCTTTAGACGTTCACGCGTTATACTTTCTATCAGTATAGTACTTTTGCTCATACCACTAGTATACACCAGTATAAAGTTATATAGATAACTTTACAACTACTATACAGCATATGTCAGAGAATAATTTATCCGAAAGGGAATTAAAAATTTTCGAGTACATTAGAAATAATCCTGGAAGGTCAAAGGAAGATGTGGCACGAGGAATGAAAGGTAATCCCTCTAGAATTACAGTATTAAAGATATTAGAAAAGTTGGAACAGGAGAAGATGATTATAGCTAGAAAAGCAAAACCAAATAGCCAGATATATAGACTTTTTATCAATGAAGAGAGTCTTATCGTTTCAATCACATTGTATATCAATGAATTTGAAAAGGCTTTCTTTAGTCTGTTAGATAATGTGAGTCAAAGGTTTACTGAGCGAGAAGCTAATTTCAATGTAAATTATGATGATAGTACAGATATTATTGATGATAACGATATATCTAAGTTAGAGTACGTTCGAGAAAAATACCGAATTATAGATGCGTTAGTTTTACTCTATCGACATTTCTTTGGTATGTATATTCTCCATGCTATGTTTAAATGGTCTAAAAATCCTGATGAACAAACATTAAACAAGCTACATGGTCTATTTTTTAATAGTATAAAAAAAATTCAAATTAAACTACTTAAAGTGGTTTGGAATCGGATTCATCATATTTCGGATCCTATTATATATAATCTGTTTGAATTAAAGCCAGATAAATTAGATAATTTTTTTAAATATTTTCAGGAGTTTGGATTACTAGACCAAGCAGAACAAGTACTTGATCATTTATGGGATATTAGTTCAGATTTTGTTCCACCATCATTTTATATGTATTATATGCAACAGAAAACTAAGGAACCAATACATGCAATACCGCAAAGCCTTTACAAGATTTCCCCGATTTTACAAGAGATGAATAAAGCAGGAGACTGGAGAACGGCAATAAAGATTTGGAAGTCTATCAGTAAGGAAAAGAGACTCTAATCAAAAAAGTAGCATTATAACGGTATCTATATCATTTTTCTTTGGTCATTGTGCTTCTAATTTAATTTGTGCTAACTTCAAATTTTGGTGAATAAAGACAACCAGTTCAAACTCGGAAACAGAAGCACAATCGATAGGAGGCCGTACATTACGTAGAGTTTCGAGAGAAACATTCCGATCAGTATTGTAATTGAGAACACTGGGGACAAGCCTGCGACA
>JANWJI010000155.1 GCA_025449515.1 Nitrososphaeraceae archaeon
ATGATACCAACAAGAGTGAGTATTCCTAGTATCGTAGAAATTGTTAACATGTATACGCAAGTGATCAAGAGTATGTTGCGCCTGTCAAAAATATCGGATAATGCTCCGGATGGTAGTGCGAATAGAAAAATTGGAAGAGCACTTGCTGTAGTGATAAGAGAAACCAGTAATGGATTTGGAGCAATGGACGTCATTAACCAAGATGCTCCAACATCATTCATGGCAGCCCCAACATATGAAAAGAAGGAGGCAATCCACAATGCTCTATAGAGGCTATTTTGAAATGGGCTTAAACCAAATGTCGAGATCTTTCCTTCTGATCCCCGATTCCCTCTTTTTACCATGGGAATTTAAACTAGACAAGAGTCAGTGATACGTGTTTCGGACAGCTAAATTGTGTACGGGCATTATTTAACAGCGAAGTAAGGCTAAATGTCTAGACTTTATATCACATTATTCATCGACAGTCTACTTTGAATGTGTACAATATATGACAACCAAGCATAGAACTCGAATTCATCAATGAATAAAACAATAAACAGTATTATTAATGAAGTGAGAAGGTACTAAATGCGACGTATTTACCGTAATTGAGCTAACCAATTATCACATATTAAAAGTAATGAAAGCCTGCAAATAAATAAACAGAACTATTACATAGAGAATAACGCATTTGGATAACAATACTAACACCAATCATCACCATCCACATTCGAAATTTTTCTTGATTCTTTCATTATACCTCATAGCTATATCAATTCTTGCTGTCTATTCTACTACCGCTGCATCTGAATATGGTCTAAAAAAGGATGATTTGCAGACTCAGTCTCTTACTCACTTAGTCAAATCTACTGACTGGTTAAATGACTACGAGGAACAGAGGTTGGGAGAAAAAATACTTCAAGCTGATATAGATGATGTAAATATTACTTTGCATAATAATAATTACAATCTTTCCACATCAGATGTTACTACTCAGCAAGCTAAATATTATCTAAATAAATATAGGTCATATATTGATACTTTACATGCTAACAAAACAGTAGAAGGTTCGTTAGCAAATCTGCGATCTAAAGTCGAAGCGGAGAATAGTGCTTATGAAAAATCCATAGTCAATATTTCTGAAGTTTCAAAAATTATAACTACTTACGAGCTTGTAACCATATTGCTAATTGTGGGTGCAGGATTAGGCGGTATGGCAGAATTTGTGAGGAATAAGATGATTGGATATTCGGGATTTGTTATTGGTAGTATAGGAATAATAATATTGTTACTGTTCCTATTTATAGGCGTAACTATCTAGTTTGGAACACATTAAATATTGATACTATTGTTTTGCAAACAAAAGAAATATTTCATTTGGGTTTTCATATATGAATTAGAATTTGAATTTGAATTGACAATAGACATATTTTGCAGGATTATAGATAATTGTATTCTATTCAAATCAACTGATATTCATAATATTGAGAAACAAATTGTCCTTAGAGTCTGAAAGATCTACCTTACAATGTTCTGTAAACTGTTCGAATTTTTTTTGCCTATCATCGTACAAATATTTGACAATATTGTTAAGAGAGCGATCATTATGATGATTTTCCAGATATTGTTTTATGTATGCAATAGTGGTATCGTGATCATGAATAGTACCAAGCATATCTTGGACAATTTCTAATTCTTCTATCAGCTGAGAAACCTTATCTTTGCCTTCATCTTTGCCATTTGTACGAATTGGCAAAAGTTCTAATAGATAACGCAACTTTTTACAATCCTTTCGCATTTCATGCAACTCGGTTAACCTTTTAGGAGAACTTAATACTACAAAATAATTCTTCTCAATTGTGTTGGCAAATTTGCCAACTACATTATTAAACCTCTTCTTTAGCTTTTTTTCAGATTTACTAATCTTGTTACTATTAAGCTTAGGAACCGCTAATTTTCTTAATTCTACTGCTATTGTTTTCGATTCGGTTAGCTTCCTATTTCTGAGAGTTTCCAACGACTTTGATATGTTCACGATTGCTCGTGAGGATTGTGGTGGCTGCCGCTGTTCATGTTTTGGCGAAGACACACCTGACGTATATTTAGACAGCATCTCAAAAATTATGTCATAATCTCTGATCTTACTATTTATTGAAAAAAGCTCCTTACTTTTCGCTACAAATTCTTTTATTTTCTTTTTATGTCGAAATGCCTTTGGGAGCAATTGGTCGCTGGCCCGTAATCTTCTGATGGCAGTCCTTATATCGTGTATCTGTTCCTCATTTGGATCTTTAAGATAATCGTCTAATATGTTGTTAACACGCTGAATGTTTCTCTCTGACTTGTTTAGATAAGTCTCGAAATCAATAGGATACAAAATGTTATCGATGGAAGAAGATTTCGACATTATGATTTAATATGCATATTCATAATATTAATACTGCTGCACTGAGAACAGTTGTCCAGAGTCCATCCTTGTGACCCTGCGCAGATTGTGTAAAATTCTGTGTCTTGTAAATTTTTCCCGAAAGTCTCCATTGTTCCTCCCTCTGATCCCAAGCAAGCGTAGTGTCATCTGGTAAACCTATTACTGTAGCCAACATCTCCATAGCCATGTCCTCCGCATAATCCCCGGCCTTCTGAGCCGTTTCTCCGGTCGAATGATGCTCAGATAAGTATCCATACTGCATATCATCAGCAGGTCTGGCTAAACCTATAGATGCAGCAATTAATCTATTCGGTTCATTAGTGGCAGATCTGGCCATAACCGTAAAAGTGATCTGACCAGGTTTCAAGTGTTTTCTTCCTTCGTCTTTGCTCACCATTTTGCATTGTGGAGGTTTGATACTAGACACAAAGACAAGATTTAGATCTTCAATTGAAGCATCCCGCAGAGCCGACTCAAAGCTCGTAAGATAATCTTTGTGTACTCCTTTCCCTTTTGTAAAAAAAATCATTCTTGGAACATAGGAAAGATGATTAGATTCCAATTCTAACTCATATCACTATCCCTCATTTTATAACTTTTTTTCCATCCTTCATGGCGTATGATATTATATTTAGAAGTTACTAACCTGAATATATAAATCAAATTTAATCTAAATGATAACACATGAAATAGGTAGATAGGTATCGATCACAACTACTATTCCACAATTCTGTAAGATAGTCCATTTAATAGTAAGAGTGGTAAAAAATAATCGATTAGACGAATTCAAATTGTTCAGAAATAATGCTGATTACAATAGGGAGATGGCGTCCAGGGTAAATAATGAACATGATCATCTGGAGATCGAAGAAAAAATTCGTTGGGTACAGAATTAACCAAACTCTATAACGAAACGAAATAATGAAAAATGCCCAAAGAACCAGGATCATTTCCCAGTTACTGCCATTGGAGAAAAGGAGAAGAGCCGCGACAACTTGCTATGTTATCTAACTTTTAGAAAGCATAATCTTGAAAACCTTCAAATGATACTGGCTGAGCAAGGATTATCATCGCTGGGAAGACTAGAGGGACACGTGATAAAGGAATCGAACTAGTTTTGAGGCATTTCCCTACATATGCAGCAGTTCAAAGGCCAACTTCAAATTCAAGCGGTTAGAGAAAGTAATGATTAAGGAGGCACAAAATATTTTAGCTAAACGCAGCAGATCACTCCTAGGACGACCAAGGGAAGGACGAACGACTATAATTGTGGTGACACTTGATGTTGAGGCTGTACGCCAGCCACAACTCGTTGAGGAGCTTTTGAAACATGGAATGGACATTGTACGAATAAAATGTGCACATTGAACGAAGAAGGAATGGAAAACGATTATAGATGTTATTCATAACGCTGAAGAACGATTAACTCAGCGAGGACTAGAACTTGATAGAAAATGTAGAATAGTAATGGATCTAGCCGGGACCAAAGATTCGTACTGGTCCAATGCCTTTAGAGGTTAGACCGTTACGAATTGCTGTCCATAAAGATGTCCATAACAAACTCATTAGAATGATAGAAAACTTCCTTGATAGTGAAGCGTCGTTTACTGAAAAGATTAGTTTGACCGGTGTTGCTCCCAGCTTTGTTATATCAATATCAGAAGGCCATCAAATCCTATCTACACTAAATATAGGCGAAAGATTATCGCTAACTGATGCTCGTGGACGACCTCGGTAAATGGTCGTTCTCGAGAGAACGAGCCATACGAGGATTAGAATAGGAATCGAAAAGACAATTTATTTGCAGGAAGGTTCAAGATTGAATAGACAAAAAAGATCAGCCCTCGACAGACAATTGCCAGAGTCTCCGATCTATAACTATGATATTACAGACACATGTCTACGCGATTCTACAAAGTCAATTGCAAGTAGAAGTAATGAGCATAGTGGAGGGGGTGTCATACCAGAGAATAAAAGTAGGCACTTGATAAATCATTATTTATTGAATGGGTCTTCAATTTCCCATTATCCATAGATATGGAAGACTTGTAAGAGAACAAGATCGATCGATTTTATTTATGATAAAGTCCTATCTCAAACAAGATTGAAGAGTCTGCTGTATGTAGGTAGTGTACCATACAATGTGATCATTTTAGTCAAAATATTTCATATAGATTAGATTTATATGTATACTCTACAATTATTAGTAGATCTACTATGCGACACAGTATGACTACTGACGGGATTGATTATAATGATGATAAGAATGAGGATAATAATAAAAATAATAAAACAAGAAAATTGAAACCTATTGTATTGTCGCCAAACGTTAATGATTATGATACCGGTGAAAACAACTTGACATGAATTCTTATGAGCTTAATCTTTTGTTAGAACTACAAATGGCTACTAATAGTAATATGGATATTTGTATTAAATGTAAAACCAAGGCTGCACATATATTTCACGATAGCGGGGATTATTGTTTGGAATGTTGGCAGCATTCCACTCATCCTGATATTAGCTCGTATGCGATAGAAGTTGATAGATGAGTGAGACAAGTTGCGTTTAACCCTCAATTCTGGAGCAATATTTGGATATGGGCATTGGAAGATGTAAGAAGCCAGATAAAAATTTTTTTTATGACTTTGTAACTTAAGGTAGAGTGTAGTTTGTATCGATAGCAAAATCCTTCAAAGGGAATTTAAAAATCCCTACCTGCCAGACAGATATTTAACTAGGCTCTTATAGCTAACGATAATCATTGATCAACCCGCGACCATTTCCAAGCGGCTAGTATTAATGCAAAATCGTATCCTGTTTTAGCTTGAGAAGGGACATGTTTATATTTTTTTTGTACATCTAATAGATCTAAGACTTTTTTTATCAAGCGTCGTACCTCTTCGACTTTCTATTTCTCTGTTATAGTACTTCATCTAGGAATATGTACGCTGAAGATTTTGAAACAATTCAAACGGGAGCACTGCTTGTTTGCCTGTAAGTATGACCGCGTCCCACATATCTGTGAAGAAGGGTTTATAGTCGTTGTACTGATGTGTCTCTTTAATAAAGTCAAGTTTTTTTTGCAAATCATCTGCGATGAATAGGAGAATCCTTTTTTTGGTCCGTTTTTCCTCCTTTAAATGAGATCTATCATGAGCCCATTGTTAAGTAAATCGATCCTACTATTATCGCTGCTAACAATGTATTTTCAATTTTTACTTGGTCCCATTCCATTACCAAGGTTCAAACTATAATCCCTTCTGTCAATGTGTTATTTATGTACCGTGGTCTGATTTCTAAAATTTTCGATTTTCTATTATTCAAACACGGATAAATATTCGACACCTGTCGAACATTTAAGGTATATGTCAACATCTTCTTTATGTTTCTGCTAACAGGTATTCGATATTAACAAAAGTCCTGATATTGTATAAAATCTACGGATAAAATTTATCTAGCCTTCACTTTTCGACAAATTAAAAATAACGAGATAAGGATATCAAATCTTGTTATTCAGACAGATATTGTACCTACTAATTCAACATCGTTTTGTTTATATCATTCAATTTCAGAATGTTCTTCCTCAATATGCTTATCAAGTTCTTCCTTGGATTCGAATATCGTTTCACAATCCTTACATTCATGGGATTCGGCTGATGACATAAAGTATCATCATACTTGGTGTTATTTAGGACTTTTAGTATGAAACTAACATCAAATTAAGAAGATCATGATCACAGTGATATCTATATAGATAGCATAGTTCCATAGTTTCAATATGAAATATTTGGGTAATGCAAATAAGATAACAACGACTCTCAATTTTGCTTATGAATAAATTAATAACATTAATCGAATCCATATCTGGGGTTTGGCTTCTTATTTCAAGTGTTATCTTATTATCCATAAACACTGGAACTACAGAAGCTGCAGCCGCATCGATAGTGAAGACAAATACTCTCATTAAACATCTTGTGGTCATATTCCAAGAGAATGTATCATTTGATCATTACTTTGCCACTTATCCTAATGCTACAAATCCCTCAGGAGAACCAAAGTTTACGTCTAGTCCTGCAACGCCATCTGTGAACGGATTGTCCTCTAATCTTCTAGTAAATAATCCTAATGCCAACTATTCAGTGAATCCATTTCGATTAGACAGATCTCAGGCAATGACCTGCGATATGGATCATGAATACCCAGCAGAACAACAAGCCTATCACGGTGGATTGTTAGACAAGTTTGTAGAATTTGCTAGCTCAACAGATTCAGGTTGTACCGACGCAGCTCACAAGAAACAGGTTATGGGCTACTTCGATGGAAATACTGTTACGGCCTTGTGGAATTATGCACAACATTTTGCGATGAGCGATAATTCTTTTGGTACCACATTTGGTCCGTCTACTCCTGGAGCTTTAAACCTTGTATCTGGTCAGACTCACGGCGCAACTCCGGCCAACATAGCTGATAATGTAGCTAATAGGACAGTTATAGCAGATCCAGATCCTCGTTTTGATGATTGTTCAAGTGGCACAAAAATAGTGATGAGTGGAAGAAATATCGGTACTGTTCTTAACTCGAAAAATATATCCTGGGGATGGTTCCAAGGAGGATTTAAACCAACTAGCAAGACTGTCGATGGCAAAGCGATGTGTGGTTCTGTACATAAGAACATAAATGGCGCTGTAGAGAAAGATTATGTTCCACATCATGAACCCTTCATGTATTACAACATGACAGCTAATCCTCATCACTTGCCTCCAACTACTGTTGGTATGATAGGAAATGCAGATCAGGCAAATCACCAGTATGATTTGAGTGATTTCTGGAACGCAGCTAAAAATGGAAATTTACCTGCAGTAAGCTTTCTAAAAGCACCCAAGTATCAAAACGGGCATGCAGGATATTCTGATCCAATAGACGAACAACATTTTCTAGTTTCAACAATCAACCGTATCCAGCAGCTACCAGAATGGAATAATACAGCAATCATCATCTCATATGATGATTCTGACGGCTGGTACGATCATGTCATGCCGCCCATAATTAGTCAATCTAATGATCCCAAATATGATAAACTTTTAGGATCTGACCTATGTGGACATGTTTCCCCAGGCATATATCAGGATCGTTGTGGATATGGTCCACGTCTCCCATTGTTAGTAATTTCTCCATACTCAAAGACAAATTTTGTAGATCATTCCATTACTGATCAGACATCTATTATACGGTTTATTGAAGACAACTGGGGATTAGGTAGACTTGGAAATCAATCATTTGATAAAAAGGCTGGAAAAATTGATAACATGTTGGATTTCAACGATGGCGTTCATGCTGAAAAGCTGTCACTAGATCCTAATACAGGTATGCAAATGCTGAATTCAAATGGATGACGAAAGATAATCTCGTCAGCTTCATCAAATTCTGGCAAGTAACCCTATAATATCTTTTTCTTGAGTGCAGATCAATCCAATTGATTTACGAATAACTGACAATAATTGTTGACTTTAACCAGGCTTTTCCTCGACTATATTCTTTAATACTCACCTCAAAAAAATATAAAAATGGTGAATAATGAGTTGCCAAGTATAGTTCATTTTGAAATCCCAACAGAAGAGATATAAAGAGCCAGAAAATTCTACTCAGATCTATTTGATTGGAAAATTGAAAAAGCCCCCGGTCCATTCGAATATTGGATCATATCTACAACTGACGAAAGTGGTAACAATGGAATAGGTGGAGGGATGATGAAAAGACGAGATCCACAGCAAAAAATTAATAATTATATAGGCGTATCTTCAATAGACGAATACTCTTCTAAAACAGAAAAGTTAGGTGGCAAAGTACTAGTACCAAAGATGGCTGTACCAGGCCATGGGTACATGGCAGTTTGTATGGACACAGAGGGTAATACTTTTTCCCTATGGAAAAGTGATTCTAATGCAAAGTAATCCGCACATTCAATCCTTGTGAACCAACCTGAAAACCGGTGATTATCACAGGCTTTGTCCTAATCTTTTTCTAGACTTTTGTTTATATTTATCATCATCTGGTTATTCAATCTAATGTTACTATCGATTTCATATATGATTGGATGACCAGATCTTGAGCACAGAACTTTTTTGATAGGTTGTTAGTATAAGTGCAACAACAATAATAATAATGATTATTAGTAATCGGTTTTCTATAGTATCTTTGAGGCTTGACAGCGGCAAACCTACCTGAAGACATGTCATTTGAGATCAACATACAGATCGAAATCCCTAAAGATAGCATTATTAAATATGAAATGGATGTCGAAACTGGAGTAATTGTTGTAGATAGAGTGCTAACAGTCAAAATGATCTATCCATGTAATTATGGATTTATTCTCGACACGAGAGAACTAGATGGTGATCATATGGATGCATTTGTGCTTGGCAATTATTCATTAACCCCCGCATCAATTATAAAGTCTCGTCCAGTAGGAGTAGTGCTAACCCAAGATCAGGATGGTACGGATTCAAAAGTTATTGCAGTGCCTGTGACAAAGGTGGATCCTAGTTTCTCAAATATAGATGATATGAATGATATTCCAGTCTATATGCGCAATAAACTTCAACATTTCATCGAACACCACAAGGATTTGGAAAAAGACAAATATGTAAAGATTCTAGGATGGAGATGCAAGGAAGCAGCAAAGAAGCTAATCCTTGAGGCAGCTGAAAGATATAATTCTGAACAGTGAACTCTTGTCTCATTTGAATTAGACGTTTCTAAATGCTTTGTGACACTCCTATAATTCGATTTTGTGGGTGCCTACACTTACAAATATGAGATTCCTCATCATGGATTGAAAATTTGTGATGGCATCTAAGGTAGTTGCAAATTGGTTCTGACACTTTCCCAAATACATCGACTACTGTTTGTCTTTCGTAGTGATTCTTATGTCCTAATCGATCTGTATCATGCAATGTGTCATATCGCAAATGGTAAGATATCGGAGATAAATCTCTAATAGTAAATAACTTTTCCAGTCAATCTCTTTCTGATTGCTCTTTCTGGTAATGACAACTCCAACAATAACCACATCTTGTGCAACCAAACTGAGTTCTAGATTTGCAATTTTCTCATTCCGTATACTTAAATGTCAAGGTACTCCGCAGATATTCGTGCACGTGTTTATTGACCTTCATGTAAATTGTTTTATATCATAATACACAAAAGTAAGAATAAAACCTGTTCGTCATGAACTAATGTTATTCTATGATCTCAATATAGTATGTGAGATCTACATGATGTACATAAAAAAACTAAAATCTTTTGTATTATATTATATTATATTATATTCAAATCAAATTACTTTTGATATGGATATCCCAATTAGGGAAAATATGAGATAGAATCCTGACAGATCGAGACAATATTCTTTCCAAGCTTTGTTTACTTTCTGCTAACAACTATTATTCTATACTTTTGAGGTTCCAAACACGTATCTTTAACCATATCTGTCGGGGGAAGGAATCAAAAGTCGAGGTAATAGTATAAAAGGTAAGTCAGAAAGTATTATCAATATTAAGAGCTAAAGTGATAATATTGGCAACGAATATAGAAAATATTGGATCGAAGGGGATCAAAAATGCAAATCGCAAGTTCCTAGGAGAGCAGCGCCGTAATAATGATAATGGTATCAATGGGGATTTTACAGACATCGCGGCAGTTGATGGAAAGACAACTATAAAACTTACAACAGCTTTTAAGAGTAACAAAACAAAACTAAAAAACAATAACCCAATTCTTATTGCGGGATTTCCTGGACCTGGTTTTGTAGGCTCAATCGCCACCAGTTATATTATTGACAAACTAAATATGCAACAAATAGCATGTGTTGAATCCCAATTCATTTCGCCTGGTGTGATCTATATTGATGGAAGATTGAGACACCCATTCCGTTTATATGCTAATGTGCACCACAATGTTTGCGTACTAGTATGCGAAGCGCCAATACTTATACATGGCATATATTCCCTATTGGATACTGTTATGAGATGGTCTATGAACAATCATGTCAAGGAAGTGCTAGTCCTCGAAGGTATCCCTGTTCAAGGTTTGCCAAATTCAGATAGAGAACCAATTATATTATCTGGTAATGAAGAAGATGAAAATGTGACTAGTGCCAGAGTTATTGACAATAATAATGATAATATTGGTAGTAACGTGATTCAATTCCAAGATCAACAAGTAGGCACAAGTAATAAAATTACTAACGGTAAAACCAATGAACATACTGCATTCATTGGAGGAATTTCAGGTGGATTGTTATCGTCATGTCTATCAAATGGGATCCAGTGTACAGCTGTACTTATTCCTGCTCCCAGTGGGATCCCTGATCCGGAAGGGGCTGCGATTATGATTGAAGCAATTAGTAAGATCACTGATAATGAGGATTTGAAAATAGATGTAAAGAAGCTTAGAGATGAAGGGGCTTCATTAAAGCTCCGTATGCAGGAGATCATAAGATCGGTACAAGATCAGCAACAGCAAACAGATCATCAAGTTAACCAGGAACAACAACAGCAGCAAAAATCGATTTATGGATGACTGATCTGATCAGATCAGATCAAAAACTAGATTAATATAGGCACTGATTATGACTGGACAAGTTATCCGAAGATATTTCTAGACTAATAAAGATATATAAGGGAAGTTTACGGTGCATATTTGACGAGTCTATTCATGTTGTCGCTGGCGATGCTGTGTGTAAATTGAATTCGGTCCCACCAGGCCATCAACTTGATGAGACTGAGTTCTAACCAGCGGCTAAAAGTAAGAATTATAGAAAATTCAATGATTAAATTAAGTTAACTCCAAATATGCATTATTTTGCAATTTATATGATATATGACAGATTCTACCAACTGTTGCACTTTATTTGCTATTCTACCATTGTAATGATTTCATCGTATGCTTGTCTTTCTTAATTCCACTTTCATCAGGTTCCTTCAATCTTTTCGCCAAGATTTTGCTACTGTAGCCTTTCAATTTATTTGAATTTAATAAATCTAGCAGGCATCGTGGTATTAATTTTTCATCATAAGTGAATGAGCGACAGATCATACGAATAGAAAAAATATTCGCAAAATTATTCATTTGGTCCATGGGGAATACGCAAGGAAATAAAACGCAGGATGGATTGATAGGCCCATTATCTTTTCGGGGCGAATCTTGATTATAATTCGCTTATGATTTGGTTTTCGATAGTAATATTTTCCGATTCCAAGATATTTTTTGGCAAGCCTTTTGAGATGCTCATCTGCACCTTCGGTTGTCTGCTCGATTACTCTTCCTTTTATTGACACCATATTAAATGGATTGTTCTGTTCAACAACAGATATGGCTATTCTTTTATCATTTGTTATATGTTTGTTTTTTGCTGAAGTTTCAAAGGTATTTATCAAGATAAATTCGTCGATCATCTCTGCCCAAACTGGAGTGACATGCGGAGAGCCATCTTTTGATAGGGTAGACAAAAAAGCCAAATTTCTGCCATTAAAAAATTGATATACTTCTTCTTTAGTAAGTTGTGTTACACCTGCTGATTCATTTGGCGCAGATGTTGTTACATAGCTTTCTGTTTCTATGGGAGGTACATCAACAACCTCTACTGAAGTTATTATTCTTCTACTATTATCATTACCTTTTTGCATATTGTAAGAAGATTAGATAACTACGTATTAATCATTGTGCTA
>JANWJI010000156.1 GCA_025449515.1 Nitrososphaeraceae archaeon
ACAGTATGAGGTACAGAATCTTTATTTACGACTTGAACAACGCTGCCCTTTTTGACACTAATTGGATTGGGATTAAAGGCTGGGTTTCCTTGTATTGAAGCACCTTGGGCCACAGTAAGGGTCGCGCCTATAGGTCCACTAACCTTAGTGCTGGAAACGCCACCGGTGGTACCACCACTCGCAGGAGACGTTCCCTCCGAAGATACAGACTTTGCTTGTCCAGCAGTCGGACTGGGAGAGTTAGGGGGCTCGACAAATAACTTTGCACGCATATTATAATGCAGCAAGCCACAGTACTCCCTACACTGGATGAGATATTGCCCAGTAACATCAAATAAATTCCACATTGTATTTACTCTACCCGGAACGGCATCCATTAATACAGTAAAATCTGGTATATTGAAACTGTGAATAACATCTTTGGAAACAATTTCAAACCTATAAGGGACGCCTTGTTTTACATGTAATTCTCCAATCTCCTTTGTCCCATCGGCATGTTCAAAGGTCCAAAACCATTGCTGACCCGTAACCTTGATTATTTGTGCATTTGGCGGTACTGCTTCTAGTTGGTGTTCGACGTTCCAAGCATCAGCACCGACCCAGGTCAAGAGGGCAATTACAGTACCTACATAGATCCATTCATAAAGCGCATGACTCAATTAGTGATGAGCACCTCCCATAGACGCGGGAGGCTTGTTCTTCTTGTTAGATTCTCTAAACCTCCAAGCGACATATATAATACTTCCTTGCACCAATGCCCCCACAACGAAAGCTGCTACCATACCTCGATAGAACAGCGCCCAAATCTCCACCCTTCTATCTAGGTAGCTCGTTGCCGATTGTTGTGCAAATGCATGACCAAGTGTTATGCTAAGCAGCAAGCCAATCAATGGAAACATTATTAGTATTATGAGCCACAAATGAGTATTTGATTTTGATATCATTATTATCTAATCATCCTTATCTTGCCTCATAAAAGTCGGTAAATGATATTTAAGGCTTTTCATAGAGTTTGACTATGCCAGGGCATCACTTAGCGTGTTCAAGTAGAAAAATAATGACATTGTCGTCAAACGATAGAATCTGATTGATAGTTCATCAAATTCACTTTTCTGCCATAGCGATGTCCCTAGCAAATGTGGTTACATTACATTCTGAAATCCCATTACGCAGCATGTATCACGTTGGACCGTAGTTGTCTTCTCTCCCAAATCATAAGATAAATGATTCCAAGAACGAGGCTAGCTTCTAATATTTTATCTAAAATTCCACCAATGTCTATATCCTCTGGGGACTTATTTGGTGACAACGGAGGAGGCAATACAACTGAATAAAGATACAGCCCTAATAAAACACCAGTGCCTATTAGGCCGAAGAGATTCAGGCTCAGGGTCTTCTTGTAGTATGTCAATGCGAAATGTGCATCGCTGATACTTGTCTCTCGACTCGTCATGGTTAGTAGGGTGTACAGCATGCCGTATGCGAACTGACAGGCACCTGCAACAAGTAAGAAGATGCTGTACTCGATTCTCAAAGAGCCGTGTTCTGCGTAGACTGCCAGGTGTACAAAGCCTGCTGCCATGGCGAGAAGCATAATGGCATATTTTAGTACAAATTTATTATCAGCCTTTGGTAAAACAGCTGCTTTCCTTTTTTGATTCCGATAGTTTAAACCCAAAACGATCCCGAATACAACGATAATGCCCAATATTCCTACAAAGACCGCTGCAACAAAGATATCTCCAAACGAATTCGTGACCGATATATTGAAAGCACCTCTCTCGCAGTTGCAATCTTGATTGTTACTTAAAATTTCTCTCGGAGAACTACTGCTTCCGATCTGAGGGGCAGCCTTATTTTGGCTGTCGAATATGCTCAAGACTATTTGATAGTTTCCGACCTCTTTGAATGTATGATACAGATCAAAGTCACCAAATGTCCTCATGGTCCAAGGATAAGCTGCAATCCTTTCACCAGTCCTTTCTGAATATATCTCGACCATAGTCAGAATGCGACGAGTAACGTCGTTCCCATTATAATCCTGAATGCTAAAACTCATTTTAGCAGGCTGATTACTAGGTGTGTATTCTGGATCCATAGCCTGGTAGACATAATAGTTCCCGATACCCAAACCACCGCCGTTGTAGTGTGGAAGGTGCGAAAAATGGCCAAAGACGGTAGGGATTAACGACACTGCGACAATAATATTCAGCACTATTATCGAAAATGACAAACTTGAGAAGAATATTTCGCCAAAAAAATTTGTAATTTTGGCCACTTTAATTAATAATCTTTCAACCTAATATAATTCGTAATAGAGGAAAATTAAGGACCAGATCTATTGGTTTTATTGGGATCTAATAATATAATTCGAGTCAAGATAGACATTTAACTTGCCTCACATGACATGATTCATTAATTTCCAAAAATAATCTAGTCGTTCAAAAACCGATCTATGTTCATCACGTTTACCCCAAATAGTGAATACAGGTTACCTTCATTTTTCAAGATTGTGAGGGAAGCATTCCTGATATGCCATCGATATAACGCCTCAGGATCTAAATGAAGCAATGCCGATATAGCAGCCTTAATTGGATCCAAGTGGGTAACCATCAAAATATTTTCGTTTGCGTAATTTTCCCTGATCTCGTCTAGCAGGCTGGTCATTCGTTCCTTCACTGACGAAAAAGTCTCTACGCCATAGTCAGCCAGGGTTGGATCCTCCTCTGCATAAAATTTTAGGAAGAGATTCCCATGTTTCCTAATTATTTCTTCATAGTTCATTCCTACCAAGTTTCCAAGATCAATCTCATAAAGGCGTTCATCGATATCGTATGATATCCCTAGGATCTTAGAAACGATTTCAGCAGTTTCTATAGTTCGAATGACTGGACTAGCGTATATCTTTTTGATTGGGATGTCTTGAATTAACCGAGCCGCTTCGCTAGCCTGCTGTCTACCACATGAAGTTAAGTGAGATTCTAGATGTCTGCCCACCAAAATGCGATTAACATTATTTTCAGCTTCTCCGTGTCGCATAAGTATCGCCAAAGCCAAAATTTATACTCTGTTAATTTATAGCTCTGACTATTAATATCCTATGCACGAAATTATGATTACTATCTAGGCGCTTTCATCGGTCAGTCTCATCACATCCTTAGACGGTCATGTTTGTTTCTGTCTAAACGAAAGTAATGGAAAATGAATAGCCATGCACATTAGCCCTAAACTGGTAATCCGTATGCCAATACGAACTGATAAGGCTGCGTAGCAGGATGTAAGAGACCAATCAATGGTGAAACGACTAGAGTAACAAAATTCATCCTGGCTCATAGTAATGGTTGTATAGCCATACCTACGAGTCTCTCCTGGGTCGGTTTACTCATCGTTTCAATTTAGAAACGAGTCCAATTTTGGCGCTGCCATTAGGGATCACCTTATGTTCTGCGTGGTTTAGAAATTTTCCATGATCTTCAAACACCTCGATTTACCTGATTTACCAAGTCGCCAGACCGTAAACTAAAAAATCTCAATTAATGCGACTAACCGTCACATGAGGATATCAGATGCTGCAAATTTAAAAGACCATCCCCGAAGGGATTACACTCTTCCAATCTTTGAATATATTGGACCCAGGTAGAACTACGACAGTTTCTGAGTTTGCATAAATTAGAAGCCACCAAATGGATTTGGATTGGATTGACTCTCACTTCCACCCTTTTCACTATGCGCTTTTCTCTGGTGTCTTTTTAATCTCTCCTTTCCCTCAAATTTCATATTGCAGTATTTACATTTGAGAAGACCGTCCATCTCCTTATTGTCTCGCTTAAACAGGATCATGGAGTGTCTATGAATAAATCAGGAACATTAAAGTTACGCACAATTTGCTATCCGAAAAGTAGTTCATGGGCTAGATAGTAACTGTCAAATACAAATGAATAGTAAATCATTCCATTACGATCATTGTCAAAGTTGATTTAACGCCATTAAGTTTTCTTAACTTCCAAGTAATAGTTTCCTTTACCCTTTCCATCGTATTCGATTCCACTTGCGCAACAATGTCATACACTCCATAGACCTGATAAACTTCTTTCACACCTTCGATTTTTTTTAGCTCGTTCACAATTGAGTCCTCGCTTCCTAACTCAGCATTCATTAATACGAACGCTTGTGGCATAAACCTAATCATATAAAATACACCCGTGTATAAAAACGTGCGGAGGATATATCATATCGTCTATCAAATGAATCACTCAATCCAAAAATAGTCCTAATTAAGCTATTGTACAAAAATTGCTCGTTTATCCTTGGGCACGGGAAAATACCATAAGCGCCTTAGCGTCTGGAAAATGATATATCACTTCAGCTCCCTAACTAAATGAATAAACTCTGTTTTGTAGACATGGTTCTTACATCCGGATATTTAATTTCGGTGCTGATTTTTTCGACCATGATGCATGATAGATAAGCAACAAGTCCTATTAGCAACAAATCCTATATCGTAACGATTATTTCCTCACTGACAAATGATTTGTAGGTTAGAGATTCAAATTACGATCCCCGAAGGAATCTATCGTGGTCGTTATATTTGTAGCCAAATTTGTCTATGAGCGCAGACTTCAATCTTGTGGGGCCACCAGATCAATTATGCATTAACAGGAAGTTTAATGACTTGGAATTCTGTCAAGTCGTGTGATTGTTGAATGACAACACTTATCAAGTCAGATATTCGCTATCTAGACGAATTAACAACTCAAATCAGTTCACCAGATTCACTCTAGTCATTTGTTATTTTACGTACACAGCTGAAAAAATTTTGGCCGGATTTGATCTTGCAATAATTTTACCATTTTCGGTAAAGCCTTGAATCAATAAGCTAAATAGTACCACCATATACTAAAATGCATGGTTAAATTTGACGGCATAAAGGGCCAAGAACTCCTTGATGTTGAAGAAAAAGGCGGCGAGCTAACCCTGATCTTTAAGGATAACAGATTCCTATTTGTTAAGGTCATCGAAGGGAAATTGGCGTGTGACTCAGTTCCAGAATAAGTATTGATATCTATCATCTTGAGCCTGCGGCCCTAATATCTAGATCAAAAAATTTCTTTTGGTCCCTTCTTATGTATTGTGCCGCGTTCTGGAATTGGCATTTAATTAGGTTGCATTTCACGGTATCAATGAAAATCTAACTATGAAGTATGCTCTAGCAAGAATTGTAATTCATTAGATCTTGCCCGTAATTTGCATGGGTTGGAAAACAGGTGTTTTCCCCATGACACGCTGATATCTGCCACGAGAGTATGCTTTCCTGGTTTAAGATCATTAACGTTAAGATCGATAACCTTGTCAATGTCAAAGAGGAGAGCCCTTGCTTCATCGACCGATGAGGGATAAAAAGAGTTGTCATCTTTAACTATCATTGTCCAGATCCTATGATGGATTTTGGGACTTCTGGTCCAGAATAAAATTGCCTTTCTTACGAACATCAGGGACGTGATCACCTTTCTGTTTGATCTGAGGTCCACGTTAGTAGTAAGCCTGAATGTGTTGTCATGTTTATTATATGCCTTTTCCCAATTGTGTTGTTCAAACACCGCCCTTATTTGTCCCTCGATTCTAAATGACAGGCCCAGAGTGAGCGATCCATTCGTTCTTACCCTGTCGTCGGATTTACTTATCACGATATTCACTATCGAACTAGCCTGATCCAAAGATGCCATTAATATGCGAATCAGCAGGATATGATTTATATCCTCAATAAGTAGTTGTCTGTGTAATGCTTGCAGAGATCATGCAGCTGAAGGAAAATGAATTAGAGCTGAAAATTGAAGAGGAAGATATATCCGTTATGTATATCATACAGTATGAACTACTGAAAGAAACAGCTGTTGAATTTGCAGGTGTAATACTAAAGCACCCACTTATAAAGGACTACATGATGCGAGTCATAACAAAGGGGAAAGATCCTGTTCGAGCCCTTGATGAAGCGACCACTCTTGCTTCAGAATATGTTCAGTCCTTGGGGAAGACATTCATAGACGCTATGAAAAAGAGTGAATGAAAGAGGCGAATATGGTTAAGTGAAGTTTTGCCCAAAGTGCGAAACAAGGATGAAATCTAAGAGTGACGAAGGTATTGTGCTTTGCCCTAAATGTGGTACCAAGTTTGACAGTAGGGATGATTTGACTAACGATAAGTTTTCTACATCCACCAGAAAGGGAGGTCCCATGTATGCTGAGCAGGAGACAAGTTCCTTAAAGGTGATTGAAACAGACAAGGGTCCGAGTGTCTTACCAACGACATCTATGGACTGTACGAAATGTGGAAATGACACTGCCTACTGGTGGATGCTTCAGACAAGATCAGCGGACGAGGCAACTACTCAATTTTATAGATGTACCAAATGTAGTCATACTTGGAGGAATTATTCTTAAGGAATAGCTTCGCATAATATAGATCCAACACATTCAATAACCAAGTAAAAAAAACATCAAGTAAAATAATCATCAAGGAGGAGATTTTGACTTTTGTATCATGTAATGATCGACTAAATTATGCCCAGTATATGATGATATTTCTGACATAATCAGATGACAAAATCAAGATAGATCGCGAGAGTATGCTATACCACGGTATACCATGAAAGGGATAATTGAGAATTGCAAAAGGTGACATGATCTTGGAAGACTGTTTGATATGTCAGGATTAACATGTACTAGGCTTGCTGAATAGGATACATAACAATACATTAAAATCAGTTATCCATTGCCAATCTATTGACGTTCCTTGGTATTCAGAGCTAAGACGAGATCCACAGAAGAATGGAAAGCTGTTACTTCGGCAATCTCCACCTTGGTGGATGAAGCCACTTTCGAAGCTAATGTTGAGGGTATCTCCTTTAGGGGGATGGATCCATCACATGTAGCTCTTATCGATATTCATTGGCCAAATTCAACTTTTGAAAGTTTTGAATGTGACTCTGCCATAAAATTTGGAGTTCGTATTGACGAGCTCTTAAAAGTAATTAGGAGAGGGGACAAGAAAGACTCGGTCGAGATTAGTCTTGGCGATGACAGTACCTTACTAATAAAAATGTTTAACGGCTACCTCAGAGAATATAAAATGAGGCTAATAGAGAGCTCTGCTAGCGCAACTCCCCTCCCCAAATTAAGTTTTAACACAAAAGTAGTGTTAGTAGCCGGATCATTTGACAGGATACTCTCAGACATTAATATTGTTTCGGAATATTTATCGATTAAATCAGAATCATCGGCTGTTCATTTTTCAGGTAAGGGGGACTCCGGTGAGGCAGAGATAATTCTTGATCCAAAGAGCGAAGGACTAGAAGAACTAATTGTAAAGGAACAGAGCATAGCAACCTATAGCATAGATTATCTATCTAAGATTACAAAGGCAATAAGTACTGTCGGTGGTTCAATAGCTGCGGAATTCTCAAGTAAAATGCCTATCCGACTAGAATTTAGGGTACTAAATATTGGAAGGATCCATTTCTACCTTGCCCCGAGAGTTCAAGATTAGCCTGAACTTAGTACCATCACGGACCCGGAATTGTGAAGTCTATGCTAGTCATCGTTAAATTAGAGAAACCCATCACCTCATTGAGAGTTAAGTCATGCAGAATTCGACGCAAAATTGGATTGAAATATTTCAAATTAACCTCTTTGGGCTATGGATGGAGAAGATGTTAAAAATTCGAAATACTTTCATTGTCAGATATTTCTACAAGATCCACTCTTGATAAAATTCCCTGACTTTTTTCTTAGATCAAACGTGGATAACATTTCCGATGCTGATATTGTTCTTTTGAGCGTAGCGGATGAATCAAAATCTACATCTAAACGTAGAGGAGCAAGTGAAGGTCCGCATAGTATTCGTATTGCATCAAATGAGTCGGAATTTTTTTCAAGAGATGGAAAACTAATTCCGATAATGCCAATGCGCGGCAGCCTTACTGATAAGAAGATCTATGATTTTGGTTACCTAAATAGAGACGAATTATATACATCTATTTATGACATCGTCACACAAGACAAGATCCCTGTACTAATTGGTGGAGATCATTCTCTTACTACTGTTGCACTGAGAGCGGTAGGAGACGCGTTAGGAAAGGTAGGCCTCATCTACTTTGACGCGCATCCGGATTTTGTGTCCTCGACATTAGACTATTACGGTTCGGTCTTAAGCGACTCATCCGAACATCTAGATTTTGAGAATAGTGTTCTCATAGGAACAAGGGCTGCTGAAGATCAGGAACTAGAAAATATAAGGAGAGCTGGGCTAGAAATAATTACACCCCTGGATATAGCAGAAGCTGGAATCTCAAAAATTGCCAGGAAGATATCTTCTACCTCTGCGAACAAGAAATATATCTCGATCGACTTGGATTGTCTTGATCCTGCATTTGCACCAGGTGTATCTGTTCCGAGTGCAGGTGGTTTGTCTGCCATTGAACTTATTTATCTCCTAAAACAAGCTGCTTCAACAGGTATAGTAGGGATGGACGTTACAGAGCTTTGTCCCGAGTTTGACATTAATCACATAACTTCTAATTTGGCTGCGAGATTAATTTCTGAATCGATTGCATCGATAAGGCTCTAAATCACCCTTCTGAGGTAGCAATCCGTAACGTCACTGAACCAATATAGTCCCCCGAAAAATGAACAGAATACATTACAGTAAATCTTGGGAACTATGATCAACGCATAGTAGCACGTTTTATATGAAAGCTTTGCAGAAATTAATCTGCCTATGTTCTTGATCGAATCGACAAATATTATTCACCTTGATCCTAATCTCATGTTGCGATCATATTCAAAAGGTTAGAAATTATGGAGTTCTACGAGATACATAGATACGATAAGGGCATCTTTCAGTATGTTGTCACAAGAACGAACAAGTATTCCGAACGTAAAGTGAAGGAGGATGTAAATAAAATGAATCAAATGCTAACGGACGCAGGAAAATCACAGGGTACGTGGTATGAATTCGTGATGGGAGCAATTCCTGATGAGACAAAGCATCCGCCTAACAAATAATAGCTTGTCCTCAGAATTTGATTTTCTATAATAACCACACCGACCAAAAAAGATACATATCTCGAACATAGGCCATCAAAAATTGCACAGGCCTGGTCCATGCGGTACCGATAAAAGGTAAGACGCTCAGTAATTTTCAATGGAACACTTGATGTCCATTGAAAATCTGCAATCATTCATCTCGCACAATGTTAACGGACAGACAAGAAAGTTGTTGATAGTAGATACTCGACCATTCAAGGATTATCTTGACGGCCATATCCCTGGCTCGATTAACGTAGATTTAATGCAATATCATTGGTTAGACACATCTATCACTGGAATCAAACAATTCAATCGACAATCTAGATCCTTGCTTTCGAACCTAGGTATAAGAGACAAAGACATGGTCATCTTCTATGATGACACATCTGGACCTACCGCGGCACGAGGACTTTGGCTTCTGCTTTATTTTTCATATAAGAAGGTCGCAATATTAGATGGTGGGTTTAGCAAATGGAAAGAAAAAGGATGCAAAATTGAAAAGATAACGAATCAATTTCGGTATTCTAGATTTCAGGGAAAAGTAGATCCTGATGTTCTAGCAACTGCAAAGGAAATAATCTCAGTTATAGGATCCGGAAAAACTGCAAAGGCCTACATTATTGACTCTAGATCAAAAGTAGAGTTCGACGGCACCGTTGTGCGTGGAGGTAGGAGAGGCCACATCCCGAGGGCACGTCATATCGATTGGAACATGAATCTGGCCGGTGGGTATTTGAAGGACTACAAGGAATTAGCCAGACTCTACTCAGACTTCCCAAAAGATAAACAAATAATAACTTATTGCCAGGGAGGATACAGGGCTGCAAATACTTTTCTAGCATTAAAGTTATTGGGTTATAAGAACGTAAAAGTATATCTGGGCTCATGGGGGGAGTGGAGTAGCCTTCAGAATTTATCCGCAGAAAATTGAACCTTAATAAAAATGTTGTATACTTAGGGCGGTTGTTCTATTAGGCCCAGGTAAATTTATGAATTCTTGGCTACATCAGCAATTTGGATTATAAATTCAAATCTATCTAACCCTCATGTTACATCAAATTTGGAAGAAAGTCATGGAATGCTGCTAGTATTGCAACGGATAATCCGACCTCAAAAAGATCGGACAACCGCATATTCTCATAAATACTATGAAGAATGATAGGAGGACATGAGCCAACGTAGACCAATTCGGATTATTCTTAGTACTATGAAAAGTAAAGTATATGAATCTGGGTTGTAAGCTAGATAATTTGGTCCCTATATGGAAGCATTCTTCTTCGACTTGTGTAATAGGATATTATCATTGGATCCTGCAATCAGATTCATGGGAATAGCAGACGAACACGGCACGTTATTGGCAACCGTAGAACGTGAGGGACTTGTTCCTTTGTTGAATACCGAGGAAACCATACAATATGCTATAACTGCCGCGACTAGACAATATACTCGCATCAGGTGGCAGGGAATTTTAGGCAAGATTGATTATACTTGTTCTCATTATGACAAGCTGTTGCGAGTAACCATCCCGTTGACAGATAGATCTAATAGATTGTCATTTGTTCTAATATTTACATTCGATGTCAACACTAGTAACTTTCACAAAATAATAATGGATAGAATAATCCCAATCGTTCGTAGAAATACGCCGCGTTTACTACGAGAAAAATCTAAGACTCAAACTGGCTTAAGCATCTAGCTAGCGTCGTAATTCATACAGATTCAAAGGCAATAAAGTTTCAATCTTATTTTGACATATACGTCGATAGGAAGAAGATATTTTCTACTACTATCCCTTGAATCAGATTATGATGGTTTTTCTGAACATGTATTCGGATGAGCTTTTCTAAGCCACTGATGGTAATATTCAATAGATGGATATTTTGAATCTTATAGAATCAGAGAAACGGCTTGAGAGATTAACTAAAACTTTTGCAAGTCCAAAAGTTTATAGATATGTATTAATTAGGTTTCTTTATGACGCAGCAAACCCCTCCTAATTCTGGGGGCAAGGTTTCAAGGCGTGATTTTCTAAAGCTTCTTGCGGCTGCAGGTACTGTAATGACTTTCATACCTTTTGTTGATTGGGGAAAATTCTTACCGGATCCAGCTGGAAAAATCTCTGCAAAGGCGAAAGTGGAACTACCTGATGGTTCTCAGGCCAACGTTAAGACTTTTCCACAAAATCATTCAGAGGTTGTGATCTATCCGAAAACAAATGACCCAACCTTAAACAAAGAGGCATTTAGAACGTGGCAATTCATAAGGCTACCTGTAGAATTAGGCGGCAACCGAAATACCGCATCTGCTTTTAGGGCATATAGTGCAGTTTGTCTTCATTTATGGTGTTTATGGAAATATTGGCCGGATCCAGGTCGAAAAAGGGGAGAATGCCCTTGTCATGGAAGCATGTACGATCCACTGACTGGGAAGGCATTTGCCGGTCCAGCATCACTACAATCGCCTCCTTCTAATGTTCTTGCAAGATTAGATCTCGAAGTAGACACCGATGGGAATATATGGATAAAGCCTCCTAACTGGAGTCCAGAGGGTAATGGGGTAGTGGGATTTGGTCGTTTCCTTAAAGAGTGAAAATAGCCTAGTTCGATTCATCAGATGGGTTTACGCTGGCGTAGATCGGACTATATTCATGGGAATGAAGTTTACTATCCCGTCAAGATTTGTGAGTCCTCTAGGCTTCTTGGGTATGCTTACATTTGTTATATTCATAATTTTGGGGATTACAGGAGCTTTCCTAATGCTATGGTACGAACCAATCTTAGATCGAGCATGGGATAGTGTGAAGAATATAAACGACACCATTCCTTATGGATTTCACATTCGAAATATCCATTACCATGCATCTAACGCGATGGTCATGGTGGCACTTTTGCATATGTACTATCAATACTTTAGCGGAAGGTACAAGATTCGCAATGAAATCCTTTGGGTTACAGGGATTATTATAGGCGTGCTTACCATATTAGAAGCATTCACAGGCTACGATATCATTTTCAGTGAGCGCGCTGAATTGGCTATCTCTATCGCTGCGTCATTAACAAATTCAATTCCGGTTATGGGGCCTCAGATGAGAGAGGCATTTTTTGGGGGTGGCTTCCACGACTTTGTACTTCGATTCTACGCATTCCATGTATTTTTCTTGCCCATATTCTTGCTAGGATTGATGGTAGTACACTTTCCGCGATTCATGGTGTTCGATGTTCCAATGGTGATGGCGATCAGTGGTGCGATAATGATAACAGGGGGTGTATTCCCAGTAGACATGGGTACAAAGTTTGATCCCAATATCCCGCCTGGGATCACAGTTCCGGAATGGTATTTGACCGGCCTCTATGCTTTCCTAAGAACCATGTATGATAAGTTCGTGACTGGTGTAGCATGGCCTGGATTGTTCATATTTGCTCTTTTGGTCGTGCCTTTTATAGACAGGTATAAGAAATTTTCTTGGAAAGATAGACCATTAATTACTGCATTAGGAATTACAAGCCTGGCCCAAATTATTGTTACTACCTACTGGGGATTCTACATAGACCCAGACATTAAGAAAGCTCTTCTGGAAAGACTTGTCATTGACCCTATATTTTTCTATCTAGTCATGCTATTGTTGATCCCACTTTCATTTGGATTCAGTTACATGATGATAAAATTGGCTAAGAACGCAGAAGCTAATGCAAAACTTAAACCCAAGAAACCAAGTACAAAATCTTCTATAAATCTACCTTTGAAATGGATCTACATTCTGTTCATTGCACTCTTAGCATTCCAGATTTATCTTAACATTGCAGCCTACTACGCAGTAATGAGCGGAATGAAAAATTTCTCGCTATTTGTCGTAGGCGTAATGATGCTTGTATTTGCAGGCATGTTCCATCTGTACAGGCATGGCAGATCAATAGCTAAAGCACCTCCAATTGTTCCGAAACCTGCGATACCTCCAAAACCAATACCTTTTCAAAAAGCTGCTCCCTCAATTTCTACTACCGAGCCTGCTGCCAGGCAGTTAGCCCCTCCGCCAGAAGTACAGAAATCACCTAGCAGTCAACAATCTCAAGTTTCGTCAACTACACCTTCAGATAAGACAGCACAGGCAGAAATGTCTAAAGTTGGCAAAAATGAAGCGCAGATCAATACTACACCATCTCGTGATGTTCACGATGCTGATCCTAACAAGCCTGATGACAACAATAAGCGTAAAATCTAATATTCAATTCCACCACCCCTAAACTTTATATGTGAACAAATACGTGCACTATACACAGAACAAGGTTTATGGAAAATCAAGCCGCTGGTATCAGTATTATCGCTTTTATCGTGGCTGTTGGAGTAAGTATGGGTTATTATCAGTTCG